>NZ_JBSGBN010000104.1:0-33537 GCF_053601275.1 Streptomyces sp. NPDC004752
CGGTTGCTGTGGGGGAGCCGCTGGTGTTGGCCGCCGACGATGTGGGGTTGGAGGTTGCGGATGGGGGGGCGGGGTAGCGGGGGGGGGGTGCCGGTGGGCGCGGCCACCCTGGTGCCGGTCCTGGGGTCCGGCACCTGGGAGGCCGCGGACTCGGCGCGGACCGCTGTCGGCGTGCCCGCGCGCGCCGCCTCCGTCGCCGTGGCCGTCGCCGCCCCCGTCCGGGTCGCCGCTCCCGTCGTACCGATCAGCGCCAGGAGCGCCGCCGCGAGTACCCGCCCCACCTTGACCATGTGTGCCCCCGCCCTTCCCGATGGCCCGCAGGAGGCGAAGGTGACACACGGCCGGGCGGTGCGGGGGCGGCAGCACCGCGATGACACCCGCTCGGCCCAGCGCGCGCGATCGGCCCGGTAGGTCGGGCGGGCGGTTCACGCGGGCGGACAGCGCGAACAGACGGCGCGCACAGTGGGCACGGGCGGTCGACAGGAACAGTCAACGCGAGCGGTCGACACGGGCGGTGAGCGCGAACAGTCAACGCGAGCGGTCAACGCAGGCCGTCAGCGCGGAGCGTCAACGCGGGGCGAGTGCGCCCTCCAGGGTGAGCAGCCAGGTCTTGCGGTCGAGGCCGCCGGCGTAGCCGGTCAGGGAGCCGTCCGCGCCGATCACCCGGTGGCACGGGCGCACGATCAGCAGGGGGTTGGCGCCGATCGCGCCGCCGACCGCCCGCACCGCGGCCCGCGGCGCGCCGATCCGCGCGGCGATCTCGCCGTACGTCGTGGTCGCCCCGTAGGGAACGGAGTCGAGCGCGGCCCACACCCGCTCCCGGAACTCGGTGCCGTGCGTCCGCAACTCCAGCCGGAACTCCTTCAGCTCGCCGGCGAGATAGGCGACGAGTTGCTCCTCGGCCGCCCGGAACGGGCCGGGGTCGCGCCGCCAGCCCTCGCCGACCGTGCGGCCGCCCTTCTGGCCGGGCACGGAGAGCGAGGTGAGCGCGCCGTCCGGGCCCGCGGTGAGCAGAAGCGGGCCGAGGGGTCCGGCCGCGGTGGTCCAGTACGTCGGTTCAAGGGTCATACCGGCTCCGACTTCCTTTCTGGATACGGGTGTTGGGGGGCGTACGGGCCTCCGTCGCCGAGGTCCCGTGCGACCTCCAGGTGCCGTGCGACCTCCAGGTGCCGCACGGCGTAGGAACGCCAGGGCCGTCGGCCGTCCGGCATGTCGAGGCCGGGCGGGGCCACATCGGGATCGCCGAGGGCACGAACCCGGATCGCGGCGGCGACGGCCGGGTCCAGGCCGGGCAGGGCGAGCAGAGCGTCATTGGTGTCGTCCCGGTCCGCGCCCGGATCCAGCCGTACGGTGCCGTCGGCGAGCGCGGCGGCCAGCGCGCCCAGGGGGCCGTGCGGCTCGGCCTCGGCGAGGACGGCGGGTTCCGGGAACAGATGGGTGAGGCTGCCGCAAGGGGCGTCGAGCGCCTTCCCGTAGCGCCGTACCAGCCGCTCGGACTCCGCGGGCCCGGCCAGCGCGCGCACCGCCCACTCCGCGGGGTCGGCGGCTCCCGGTGAGCGCAGTCCGGGCCGGGCGGCGACCAGCGGGGCGAGTCGTACGTCGGCGCTCAGCCGTTCGTCGATCGCGTACGGATCAGCGTCCAAGTCAAACAGCCGGCGCAGTCGCTGCACCGCCGTGGTCAGGTCCCGTGGGTCGGTCAGGTGCAGCCGGGCGTCGAGCCAGCCGCCGGGGTGGGCGGCGGGCCCCGCCTTCGGGTACCGGGTGCGCTCCGCGACGGCGCCGATGCCGGTGCCGTACGGCAGCCGGAGCGTGCGCCGGTAGATGCGGTCGCCCCGGGCGCCGCTCACATCCTCGACGCCGCCCACGGCCTCACGCGCGAGCAGGTCGAAGACGGCGGCGGCCTGGTAGGGCCCGCGGTAGGCGAGCCGCAGCGGAATCCCGGCGCCGGGGGTGGCGCGCGGCGCCCGGCCCCTGCCCTGGGGCGCGGCGGCGCGCAGTTCGCTCGGGGTGGCCGCGTACACGGCCCGGATCGTGTCGTTGAACTGCCGCACGCTGGCGAACCCGGAGGCGAACGCGATCTCGGTGATCGCCAGGTCGGTGGTCTGCAGCAGGACGCGTGCGGTGTGCGCCCGCTGGGCCCGGGCGAGCGCGACGGGTCCGGCGCCCAGCTCGGCGGTGAGCTGCCGCTGGACCTGTCGGGCGCTGTAGCCGAGCCGGGTGGCCAGCCCGGCGACGCCCTCGCGGTCCACGATGCCGTCGCCGATCAGCCGCATGGCGCGGCCCACGACGTCCGCGCGGGCGTTCCAGTCGGCGGAGCCGGGCACAGCGTCCGGGCGACAGCGGCGGCACGCCCGGAAGCCACGGCCCTGCGCGGCGGCGGCGGTCATGAAGAACCGCACGTTCCGCCGCTTCGGGGTCACGGCCGGGCAGCTGGGCCGACAGTAGATCCCGGTCGTCTCGACGGCGAAGAAGAACTCCCCGTCGAACCGGGCGTCCCGGCTGCGCACGGCCTCGTACCTGGTGTCCTCGTCCATCACGTCATCCAGTGTGGGTGACGCGGGCGGGGGCGGCTGGCGGAAATCGGACGCGACGCTGCCGCCCCCGCGGGGTCACCGCAGGTGTCCGCGCTTGGCCGCCATCGCCGCCCTGCCCTCCGCCCCTTTCCGTTTCCAGTCCCGGCGCAGTTCGGCACGGACCCGCGCGTCGGTCTTCGCGACGATCCGCTGGTTCTCCCGGACCAGCTTGCGGTAGCTGTCCAGGCGGCGGGCCGGCAGCCGGCCGGTGTCGACGGCGGCCGTGACCGCGCACCCGGGCTCACGGTCGTGCGCGCAGTCCTGGAAGCGGCACTCCTCGGCCAGTTCCTCGATCTCGGCGAAGACCTGCCCGACCCCGGTCTCGGCGTCGAAGAGCCCGACGCCGCGCAGCCCCGGCGTGTCGATGAGCACGCCTCCGCCGGGCAGGGCAAGCAGATTGCGGGTGGTGGTCGTGTGCCGGCCCTTGCCGTCCACGTCGCGGGCGGCCTGTACGCCCATGACGTCCACGCCGACCAGGGCGTTGGCGAGGGTCGACTTGCCCGCCCCGGACTGCCCGAGCAGCACGGAGGTGCCCGCGCCGGCCAGCGCGCCGAGGGCGTCGAGACCTTCCCGGTGCAGGGCGCTGACGGTCAGCACCGGCACCCCGGGCGAGGCCGTCTCCACGTCCCGCACGAGGTGCCCGAGGGTCACCGGGTCGGGCACGAGGTCGGCCTTGGTGAGCACGACCACGGGCTGCGCACCGGACTCCCAGGCGAGTGCCAGGAATCGTTCGACGCGGCCGAGGTCGAGTTCGACGGCCAGGGACACGGCGACGATCGCCTGGTCCACGTTGGCGGCGAGGATCTGCCCCTCGGACCGCTTGGAGGAGGTGGAGCGCACGAAGGCGGTACGGCGCGGCAGATACGACCGTACGTAGCGCGGGGTGCCGCCGGGATCGACGGCGGCCCAGTCGCCGGTGCACACGACCCGCAGCGGATCGTGGGGGGTGACGAAGGCGGTGTCGGCGCGCAGCACCCCGTGGGCGGTGATCACGTCACACTGACCACGGTCGACACGGACGACCCGGCCGGGCAAGAGACCCTGCTCGGCGTAGGGCGAGAACTCGGCCTCCCAGTCCACATCCCACCCATAAGGGGCGAGCGCACGCGAAGAAGCCTCGAAAGAAGAGAAAGACAAGGGGGAACCCTTCGAAGGGCGGCCCCGGCGGCGCGTCAGGCGCGCGGATGTCGAGCGGCTGTCAGCCGGAGACCGCAGAAGTGTGGATGACGTACTGAGAGCGGGCACTGCCCTGCGCGACGGCAATCATCGAAACGCACCTCCTGCATTCTTCTTCGTACTGACGCGGACGGTCTGTAGGCAAACGGCTCGTACGTGAGCACCGGTTTGCGGTCCAGAGCGTACGGGAGAGGGCGCCGCGGCACCACGCCTTTTCGCGGAACCCGGCCCGGTGGCCGCTCCACGCACAACACCCCGGCCGAACGTCGACCGAACCGCCCGGCCAGTCGACCCGCCTTCGGCAGCAGATGTCCGCTGATGTTGCCGTCAAACGACCATGGGTGGGTGCCTCGGCCTCCGAGCCGAGGGACCCACCCTTTCCTCTACCAAGGCGACTTGTTCGAATCTGGCTACTGCAGGAGCACGTGCATTCGCCGCGCGATATCAGCCGCCTTCAGTCAAACCTGGTCGTCATTCAATAGGTCAGGCATACCGATGCCAGCGTCACTCGACTTGTCCGCTGGTGTGCGTGGAAGTGCCGTGCTGTGCGTGCGTGTTGCCATCGGCGTTGCCGTCAGATGGCTACGCGCGTAAGGGCGGTGGAGTGGGCTTTGGCCGGTGTCCTGCCCGGGTTGGGGTCGGGCATGGTCAGGGGGCCGTACTCTGGCCCGGCGACTCGGGCAGGTCGTGTTCCTGCCCGCAATGTGCACGAGTGGCCCCCTGGCCTTGCCCGACGCGGGCCCCGGCCCGGGGAGGTGGGTAAAGCACACGGAGTCGACCGACCCCACGGCTGGGCTGCGCCGCGCCCAACTCCCTGCCGTCGCCTCGCTGTCGGCCTGGCGCTCGCCGGGTGGGCGCGTGCCCTCTTCGCTCGTATCTGGTCGTCCGCTACGCGCTTCTGCGCGGCCTGGTCGCTGGTCGGCCCGCGGTGGCGGAGCCGAGAGCGGGCCGGGTGGGAGGCCGTGCCGCCCCGCGACCCACGTCAGCGGGTCGCCTTGAAAGACGGAGCGAAAGATTGGACGCATACCGCCTTGGCGCTGTGCCGTCGCCGTCGGCTGGTCGTTCGGCTGGAGTGTGTTCCGACGCGTCGGACTGGCAGGTGTGGTCCGGCGGGCAGCCTGGATGATCGTTGTTCGGCCGGTCCGGGGCCGTGTTACAGGGGTACCGTCCGAGTGTTGCCGCAGAACGGAGTTCGCCGTGTCGCAGAGCATCGAGGAGCACACCGGCGCTCGGATCGCCCGTATCCGGAAGCAGCGTGGGCTGACGCAGCAGGGGCTGGCGATGCGGGCTCACGTGTCGAAGTCGCTGTTGTCGAAGGCCGAGTGCGGACAGAAGCCCGCCTCTCCGGCTCTCGTTGCGGCCTGTGCCCGCGCGCTGGGTGTTTCCACGTCCGAGTTGCTGGGGCAGCCGTATGCCGACGAATTGCGCCGGGACCGGATGGATGCGCTGATCCAGCCGATCCGTGAGGGGCTGGAGAACTGGGACATCGATCTGGACTGGGAGACGGCTCCGCGCCCGGCCGCGTTGATCTGGACGGATGTCCAGCGGGCTCTGGAGCAACGCCGTCAGGCGCAGTACACGGATATGGTGCGCGACCTGCCCGTGCTGATCGACGAGTCGGTGCAGGCGGTGCACACCAGTACCGGGGAAGAGCAGCGGCTGGCCTACGAATGTCTGGCGGAGACATTCCGCTGTGTGTTCACCGTGGCGTGGAAGCTCGGCTTCCTCGATCTGGCGACCGTTGCGCTGGACCGGCTCGCCTGGACCGCACCGCGCGCCGACGAGCCGGGGCTGGCCGCCATGCATGCCTTCCTGCGTGCGCAGACCACGATGTCGTCGGGTCGGTACGACGTGGGACTGCGGGTGGTCGACAAAGGTCTGCGGGACCTCGATGGTCAGGAGTCACGCCGCCCGGCGGGTATTGAGGCGATGCGGGGCATGCTGCACCTGCGCGCCGCGACCATCGCGGGTCGCATGAAGGACCGGGATCACGCCGACGCCCGGCTGGCCGAGGCCCGTGCCCTTGCCCAGGCCACGGGCGAGTTGCCCGACTTCGGCGTCACCTGGGGGCCGGTGAACGTCGGTGTGCATGCCGTGGCCATCGCCTCGGAGGCCGACGAATTCGGGCGCGCGATCGAACTCGCTGAGAACGTACGCATTCCGCGCGGCTGGACCCGCTCCCGGGCCGGGCACCACTGGATGGACCTCGGCCGGGCTCACGCCTGGTCAGGCCACTCGGAGCAGGCGTTGGACTGCCTGCATCAGGCCCGGCGCATCGCGCCGCAGCAGACCCGCTATCACCCGACTGTGCGGGAGACGGTGCTGGCCCTGAAGCGGCAGGAGCGGGGGCGTAACGGCTCGCTGGCGCAGTACGCGGAGTGGGTCGGGATATAGCGGATTCCTGGCAGGAGGAGTTGCACCTTTCGGTGCAACTGCCGTGCATCGCCGGTCGGCAGGCTGACGTCTCGTCAGGACCCCCGCGACCGGGCAAACGCGGGCAAACGGTCCGGGGGCATGGCCAACGCTGACAAGGAGCGTCGACATGCCGCACTGTATCGCCCGCATCTTCGAGCCTCTGCTACGGCTGCTGTGGCCCGCACCGGGCCGCCGTCGCAGACCAGATCACCCGTCCGGCGGCCTTGCTGCAGAGGCATCGACCGCCTGTCCGGCTCGCGTCCCGGCCGCCCGGGTACTGCGCGGCGAGGAGATCGGTCTGGTTCGCCCGCGCCCACATCGGCGTCACCGTCACCGTCCACGCCCACGTCCGACTCCGCCTGCAACGCCAAGCCATCGACACCCTGGGCGAAGCACTCGGCCTGACCGACGACAACCCCAACGACCCACCCGCCGCAGCCGTCGTCCGCTGACGTTGCCGTCAGCGTTGCCGTCAGCCAACCCAGAAGGGTCTGCCGGAAGTATCTCCGGCAGACCCTTCTTCGTTCATTGTTCTTCGATTGCTGATCTCGTCGATGCGCGAATTGGCCCGAGTCTGCGCACCCCAGCAGCGCGCGAATTCCCTCTCTGAACGACAACCCCCTGAGCAGTCACCAAGAAGTCGTCGTTCCAATTGCCACTACCGCAACTCTGCCCGCAGATCAGGAGAGTCCACTACTTCTTCGAGACCATTGAAATCCCGCCCATTGCAAGGGAGAACATTCGAGCCAGAACCTTCCGTACATCCGGGTCTCGATCAAGCCGCTCCAACGATTCGCACCTGACCGGATCGAGATCGATCGTGGCAACTCCCCCAGCATCTCCGTCTTCCACGGTCGGGAACAGGAGAAGGCATCGGTAGGCCCGCACCATTCCCCCCCTCTCTCTTCACGCATCAGCGACTGAAGGACGACGCTTCCTTCCTTGACCTGGCTGCGGAGTGCATCCACGGAGGTCCACCGAGTCGCCCAGCCTCGCTCCTCCGCCTCCAGTTGGATTTCGAGCAGCGTATCGAAACTGATCTGACACACCCGGAGGCCGGAGTCAGTCGCACGAATCACAGAAATCGGAGCATCAGTCCTCACCCAAAACGTCGATACGGATTGGCGTGTCTGGGTCGATATGCCCGTCCTGAATTCTCCTTTGGAGCTCATCCCAGCGATGATGCCCTCCAAGGATGATTCCCCCGCGTGAGACGGCTATCCCGTCCCCTTCCGCAGCTTTATTGATCGAGTTCAGAAGCTCCTGGTCGCTCAGTTCCTCGTGATACCACTGCGATGCAGGATCCCGAGTCGACTGGCCCGGGGTGTGGTCAGTGGGTCGTGCAGGCGGTTCCGTTCAGTGTGAATGCGTACGGCGCGGAGTTCCTGGCGTGCCTCGATGCGAGGAAGCCGAAGCTGAGGCCGGCGTGCGCGGCGACGGACTTGTTGTAGTCCGCGGCGGTGGCGGTGGCCCGGGAGCCGTGCTGGCTGACGCTCGCGTCCCACATCTGGCTCACCTGCTGGCCGTCCCGGAAGGACCAGGAGACGCGCCAGTCGGTGAGGGCCTTTGCGGTGGTGACGGTGACGGTGGCCTGGAAGCCGTCGGGCCACTCGTTGACCTGCTCGTACTCGACCTGGCAGGCGGCGCCCGGCCGGGTCGTGGGGTCCGAGCCGCGGGCGGTGGACACGGAGGTGCCCTGGGGTGCCGGGTCGGGGCCATGGTCGGCGGCCCCGGCCGAGGTGCCGGACGTCGTGTCGGCCGAGGTGCCGGACGTGGTGCCGGGCGCGGAGGGGGCGGCGGAGCGGGTGGTGGGCGTGGACCGCGAGGGGTCGGCGGACGGGAGCGGCTTGCCGGGACCGGCGACCGGCTGCCGGTCGTCGGGTCCTGCGGCCCGGTCCTCGTCGGAGCCGCCGAAGGGCATCATCGACACGCCGAGCGCCAGCAGCGACAGCAGGACGGCCGTGGCGAGCAGGCCGCCGCGCAGCAGACGGCCGCGGCCGGTGACCCCCTTCGGGTCGCCGGTCTCCCGCTCCGCCGGTGCCCCGGGGCGGCCGGCGCCGAGCCGTACCTCGGCGGCGCGGCGGCGGCGTTCCAGATAGGCGAGGCCGCCCCAGCCGATGACCCCGCCGGCCAGCGCCGCGGGCAGCCCGCCGCCGTGCAGCCGCAGGCAGGCGGCGGCCTGTGCGCACTGGACGCAGGTGGCGAGGTGCCGGGAGAGGTCGTCGGGGGTGTCGGTGGCGGGCGAGCGGGTGACCGCGTCGAGCAGCCGGGCGTAGCTGTGGCACCGCGCGTCCATCGGGGTGTCGAGGTGGGCGCGGTGGCAGCGGTCCCGGAACAGGGCCCGTACCTGGCCGAGTTCATGGTTCGCGACGTCCGGGTCGAGGCCGAGCCGGCGGGCGGCGACGGGCAGCGGCAGCGCCTCCACCTCGACCAGCCACAGCAGCGAGGCGTCCGCCTCCTGGAGGTCTCTGAGGCCGCGCAGGGCGACCGGGCGGCGCAGCGGCGGCCCGGTGTAGTGGGCGGCCTTCTCGGAGTTGAGCCAGAGCCGCAGCTCGGGGTCGAGCCGGTGGCCGAGCCCGTCGGCCTCCCAGTCGGCGGCGGCGGTGCGGACGGCGGTCAGGAGCAGCGGGATCATCGGCAGCCGCGGTGCGCGCCGGCCGGCGCGCACCGGCGAGGACCCCATGGCGCGAGCCTCGCCGAGGCCGGCCGCGAACGCCTCCGCGGCGAGTTGGTTGGCCGTCTGGGCGCCGGATGTGCACAGGTCCGCGTAGGAGAGCACGGCGTCCCAGTACTCGGGGAACAGCGCGGCCTCGGTGGCGTCCTGGGGGGTCGGCAGGTCGGGCATGGGTCTCCTGCATCCACGAGCGAGGTCAACTCACCATATTGGCAATGGAGTTGGGGGGAACCTCGCGGCAGGGCCCGAGCCTTTCACGTTTTCGACACAGCCGACAAGCGGACTCTTCACATTCCGGCTGCGGGCAGCACGCGGCGGGTCGGTCCGGCGCGCGACGCCGTGCGGACGCTCCGACGCGCGACGCCTTACGGACGATCCGGCACGCGATGGCTTGCGTACGATCCGGTGCGCGATGCCGTGCGGGCGCTCCGGCACGGCGTGCGCCCCGGTCCGCCGCGAGCCACAACTCCGGCCTTCTGTACGGACCGCGACCGGGATTCGACTCACCGTGGCGCCGTATTCGTTTCCGCCGCATTCGTTTCCGCCGGACCGGGCACCCTCGGACCGACCGGGCTCCCTCGGGACGGGCACCCTCGGAACCGGCACCCTCCGGGCGGGCCCCGGTCCGGCGAGCGGACAGGCGTCAGACCTCGGCCGGCTCCTCGGCGGCGGCGAGGCTGTCCATGAAGGAGCTGACGGAGAAGACGGCGCGGCCGGGTCCGGGCGGGCCGTAGCCGGGCGGGGAGGACAGTCCGAAGTCGTCCATGGTGGCCCGGTATGCCTCAAGCAGCCGGATGTGGTACTCCAGCGGCGCCCCCTGGGGGTTGGCCTTGCCGAGCGGGGTGGTGGGCTCCGGGCACCAGGTGGTGAAGCGGGGCGTGATCCCGTGCGACATGAAGAAGCGCAGGCCCTCGGTGGTGGACGCGATGGCCTCGTCGACGGTGGTGAAGCCGAACGGCTCGGCCATCTCGACGCCCGCCACGAAGTTCGGGATGACGTTGCGCGCGCCGAAGATCTCCGCCGAGTCGAGGATGCGCCGGTGCCACTCGTCGCGGCCGACGTAGCGCTCCTTGCCCGGGCAGTACAGCTCGAACAGCCGGCGGTCCCACACCTCGAAGTTGGGGTGGTAGATCTGCACGCCGTAGTCCTTGAAGCGCCGCACATCGTCCTTGGGCAGCGCCTGCGCGACGACCTTGCCGATCCAGCGGCCCGGGAAGCGCTCCTCGATGGCCTTGGCGTAATGGCCGTAGAAGTCGGCCTCGTCGCGCCCGGCGACCGTCTTGGTGATGGCGCCGCCGGTGAGCGTGTAGGCGGTGGACGCCCTCTGGGTGTCGTACCGGTCGATGATCTCCAGCGCCTCCAGGACCTCCTCGACATCCTTCACGCCGGTGTAGGGCCGCCCGGCCGCCTTGTGCTGGCGCCAGTTGTGGTTGATGTCGCAGTACTGGCACTCCTCCTTCGCGCCGAAGTACTGGCAGACGCGGAAGACGGTGAGGTAGATCAGATAGCCCCACTGGATGGTGGGGGCCACCTCCATCACGGACTTCCCGTTGGACAGGGTGTGCCGGTAGTACTCGGGCATCGGCGGCACCCCGACGTCGGCGATCCGCTTCCCGTCGAGGTAGAGGCCGAGCAGCCCCGCGTCGTCGGCGGCGACCCGGTACGGCGAGGACGGGTTCACCCGCACGGAGACCACGGTCCGGCGCAGCTCGTACGGGCCGCCGGTGAGGATGATCTCCTCCGGCGGGCGGCGCAGCGCGGCCTCGCCCAGCTCCGGCAGGGTGCCGTGGTCGAAGGAGAAGATGAAGTACGACTTCGGTTTGACCTCGCCGTCCTCGTTGTCGGACAGGGCGGACGCGTCGAAGGCGACACCGCCCCGGAGCAGGTCCTCCTTGAAGACGGCTTCCCGCGGTACGTGCGGGAATCGCTCCATCAGATCCTCGACCAGCGCGGTGCGGCTGCCCATCCCGTCTCTCCTCCCGGCTCAGGCGTACGACTCCTCACGGTATGCCCTCACCCGCACGCCACACCTGCCGGGTCCCCCGTGCGCCGCACCCGGCAGGGCACGACCGGACGCCTCGCACCCGCGCGCCGTACGGCAGAGCGCCTGCCGCACCGCCCCCGCGAGAGCACCGGCCCTGCCCTCCTGTGACACCGCTCACACCGCGACCGCTCCTCCCCCGGGCGTGACGGGCAGACCGCCCCGGCGCGTCCGTGCGACGCGACGCGGGGCAGGGCAGGGCAGGGCAGGGCAGGGAGACGGTGCCGCAGGTCGGGGCCAGGAGACGGTGCCGTGGGGCGGGGCGGATGAGATGGTCGGGGCAGGAGCACTCACCGGGAGACGGGAGAGGTGACAAGGGATGACGCAGCGGGTCACCAACTGGGCGCGCACCATCACCTACACGGCCAAGGAGTACCACCGGCCGCGGTCGCTGGACGCGCTGCGGTCCCTGGTGGCCGCGAGCGCGCGGGTCCGGGTGCTGGGCAGCGGTCACTCGTTCAACGGGATCGCCGACCCCGGCCCCGACGGCGTCCTGCTGTCGATCGCCGACCTGCCGCGCCTGCTCGACGTGGACACCGCGGCCCGCACGGTACGGGTCTCGGGCGGCGTCCGCTACGCCGAACTGGCCCGCACGGTGCACGCGCACGGTCTGGCCCTGCCCAACATGGCCTCCCTGCCGCATATCTCGGTGGCCGGTTCGGTGGCCACCGGCACCCATGGCTCCGGGGTCGGCAACGGCTCGCTGGCCGCGCCGGTGCGGGAGGTGGAGCTGATGACGGCGGACGGCTCGACGGTGCCCCTCGCCCGCGGCGACGCCCGCTTCGACGGCGCGGTCACCGCCCTCGGCGCGCTCGGCGTGGTCACCGCGCTCACCCTCGACCTGGAACCGGCCTACCGGGTCGAGCAGCATGTGTTCACCGAACTTCCGCTGACCGGGCTGGACTTCGAGACGGTCGCGGCCTCGGCGTACAGCGTGAGCCTGTTCACCGACTGGCGGGAGCCGGGCTTTCGGCAGGTGTGGCTCAAGCGGCGCACCGACCAGGCACCGCCCCGCTTCCCCTGGGCGGCGCCCGCGACCGAGGACCTGCACCCGGTGCCGGGCATGCCCGCGGTCAACTGCACCCGGCAGCTCGGCGTGCCCGGGCCCTGGCACGAGCGACTGCCGCACTTCAAGGCGGAGTTCACGCCGAGCAGCGGCGACGAGTTGCAGTCGGAGTACCTGCTGCCGCGTACGGCCGCGCGCGACGCGCTGCACGCGGTGGACGCGATCCGGGGGACGGTCGCCTCCGTCCTGCGGACCTGCGAGGTGCGGACCGTCGCCGCCGATCTCCAGTGGCTCAGCCCCGCCCACGGTCGGGACTCGGTCGCGCTGCACTTCACCTGGGTCGACGACCCGACGGCGGTGCTGCCGGTGGTACGCCGGCTGGAACGGGCGCTGGACCCCTTCGAGCCGCGCCCGCACTGGGGCAAGGTGTTCACCGTGCCGACGGCCGTACTGCGTGGCCGGTACCCGCGCCTGGACGACTTCCGCGCGCTCGCCAAGTCCCTTGATCCGAACGGCAAGTTCGCCAACGCCTTCGTCCGCGAGCAGCTGGGCGTCTGACTTTGTACAGCCCCTTTCCTAAGACCTTGTCGAACCTCCCTCCCGGACCGTAGCCTTGCGCCGCGCCGGTGCCGTCGTCGCCCCGCCCGGCCCAGTCGTCCCGGTCCGGTCGTCCGGCCCAGTCGTCCCGGTCCGGTCGTCCCGGTCCGGTCGTCCCGGTCCGGTCGTCCCGGTCCGGTCGTCCAGCCGTCCGGTCGTCCGTGCCGAGCGGACAAGGAGCCGAGAGGCCGAGGAGCCGAGGAGCCGAGAGGCCGAGGAGCAGAGGCGATGGGAGGGGCAGCCGCATGAAGCGCACATCACGCGACATCCGCACCGCGAACCGCTACGAGGTGCTGCGCCAGATCATCGCCGAGTCGCCCACGTCCCGGCAGGAGCTGGCCGCCGCCACCGGCCTGAGCCTGGCCACGGTCGCCACGCTCGTCGGCGAGCTGCTCGACCTCCGTATGATCACCGAGGTCGGCTTCGAGGACTCGGCGGGCGGCCGACCGAGGGGGCTCGTCGCGGTCAACGCCTCGGGGGGCGTCCTGATCGGCGTCGACATCGCGGAGACATACGTCCATGTCGAGCTGTTCGACCTCGCGCTCGACGTGCTGGCCCGCGCCGACGAGGACATGCGCCCGAGCGAGAACCGCCCGGCGCAGGTGGTCGCGCGGGTCGCCGCCGCGGTCGGCTCGGTGGTCGCGCAGGCCGGGGGCGAGGCGGCCCGGGTCCTCGGCGTGGGCGTGAGCGTCCCGGGCCAGGTGGACCGGGACAACGGCATCGCCGAGTACGCGCCCAACTGGGGCTGGCGCGACGTACCGCTGGGCGATCTGCTCGCCGAGCAGCTCACCTACCCGCTGTACCTGGACAACCCGTTGCGCGCCTGTGTGGTGGCCGAGCTGTGGTTCGGGGCCGCGCGCGGCCGGGGGGACACCGTGGTGGTCAACCTCGGCACCGGGGTCGGCGCCGGTCTCGCGCTGGGCGGCCAGCTCTACCGCGGGGTCAGCAACAGCGCCGGCGAGTGGGGGCACACCACGCTCGTGCTGGACGGACGGCCGTGCCACTGCGGCAACCACGGCTGTGTGGAGACATATGTCGGCGCGCCCGGCATCATGCGGAACCTGCGGGAACTCAATCCACGGTCCGCGCTGCTGTACCCCGAGGACCAGACGGCCACCATCGACGCGCTGGCCCGCGCCCTGGCCGCCGACGACCCGGTGGCGGCCAGGGTGGTCCGGGACACCGCCCGCTATCTGGGCGCGGGCATCGCCGACCTGATCAACCTGCTCAACCCGGAAGTGGTCGTGCTCAGCAGCTGGGTCGCCGCCCGGCTCGGCGCGCGACTGCTCGGCGAGGTGCGCGAGGCCGTGGGCCGGCACGCGCTGCGCCGTCCGCTGGCCGCGACCGAGATCGTCCTCTCCCCGATCCCCACCGACCCGGTCTCGCTGGGCGCGGCGACGTTCGCCCTGGAGGGCGCCCTCCAGTCGGCCGGCCGGAAAAACCGGAACGCGAGACACCCGCGCGCCAGGCCCGCCAGACGCTAGGGCGTGTGTGAGCGGCCACCCGGGCGTTCGCCGTGCCGGACCCGGCACAGCTCTTCGAGCGGACTTCGTCCAACCCCTTGCCGAAGTATTGGGTGAAGGATAACTTCCCCGCAAGGCACCGCCGTTGAGTCATCCGGCGTGGGTGTGGAGCCGCGACCGCACTCAGGACAGGGGACGTCAGCATGTCGGCACCGAACAGCAGGAACCGTGACCCTCGCCCTGCTGATCCGCGTCCTGCTGATCCGCGTCCTGCTGATCCGCGTCCGCGTCGTCACCTGACGCAGGGCCTGTTCAGGGGACGCGGAAGGGGTGACGAGGCCAAGTGACCCGAGGATCCTCACGGCAACCGCCATGTCCGTCCTACCTCCGCAGCGCGTGTTCCGCTTCCGCCAGCGGTGGCTGGTGCAGGGGGTCGCGCAGACCGGCATCAAGGGCTGAGCAAGGAGACCGATGTCTTTCCGTACCTCTGATTACGTCGAGGACGTCTCGCCCGGCTCGGGGGCCCTGCCGCCCCGGGCCTGGTACGCCTCCTCCGACGCCGCTTCCCTGTCCCTGAACGGCAGGTGGCGCTTCAGGCTGTCGCCGACGGCCGACGCCGAGGACGCCGCGTTCGCCGAGCCCGGGTACGACTCCGGCGGCTGGGCGGAGGTCTCGGTGCCCGGCCACTGGGTCCTCCAGGGCCATGGCTCCCCGATCTACACCAACCACCTCTACCCGTTCCCGGTGGACCCGCCGCGCGTGCCCACCGAGAACCCCACCGGCGACCATCTGCGCGTCTTCGACCTGCCCGCCGGCTGGCCGGACCTCGCCGACGGCGGTTGTGTGCTGCGGTTCGACGGCGTGGAGTCCTGCGCCCGCGTCTGGCTGAACGGCACGGACATCGGCGAGTTCAAGGGCTCCCGGCTGCCGCACGAGTTCGCCGTCGGGCAGCTGCTGCGGCCCCGCGGCAATGTGCTGGCCGTCCGCGTCCACCAGTGGTCGGCCGGCTCGTATCTGGAGGACCAGGACCAGTGGTGGCTGCCGGGCATCTTCCGTGATGTCACCCTGCTGCACCGGCCGGCGGGCGCCGCCCTCGACTTCTTCGTGCACGCCTCCTACGACCACCGCACCGGCGCGGGCACGCTGCGCGTCGACTCGGACGTGACCGGCCGGGTCACCGTGCCGGACCTCGGGATCGACGTCGCGACCGGCGAGCCGGTGACGGTACCGGTCGCGCCATGGACCGCGGAGACCCCGACGCTGTACGACGGCGTGCTGGCCACCGAGGGCGAGCGGGTGCCGCTGCGCATCGGCTTCCGCACGGTGGAAATGGCCGACGGACTGATCAAGGTCAACGGCAGGCCGGTCCTGTTCAAGGGCGTCAACCGGCACGAGTGGCACCCGCGCCGGGGCCGCGCCCTGGACCCGGAGACCATGCGCGAGGACGTGCTGCTGATGAAGCGGCACAACATCAACGCCGTACGCACCTCCCACTACCCGCCGCACCCCGCCTTTCTGTCGCTCTGCGACGAGCTGGGCCTGTGGGTGATCGACGAGTGCGACCTGGAGACGCACGGCTTCACCGAGCAGGGCTGGCGGGACAACCCCGTCGACGACGACCGCTGGACCCCGGCCCTGCTGGACCGCGCCGCCCGGATGGTCGAGCGCGACAAGAACCACCCGTCGGTGGTGATCTGGTCCCTCGGCAACGAGGCCGGCACCGGCCGCGGCCTGACCGCGATGGCCGAGTGGATCCGCGGCCGGGACTCCTCCCGGCTCCTGCACTACGAGGGCGACCTCACCTGCCGTGACACGGACATGTACTCCCGGATGTACGCCGGGCACGCCGAGGTCGAGCGGATCGGCCGCGGCCTGGACGGCGGCACCCGGCGGCGCCGCGAACTCCCCTTCATCCAGTGCGAGTACGGTCACGCCATGGGCAACGGCCCCGGTGGTCTCGCCGACTACCAGCGACTCTTCGAATCGTACGAGCGGCTCCAGGGCGGTTTCGTCTGGGAGTGGATCGACCACGGCATCGAGGACGAACGGTACGGCTTCGCGTACGGCGGCGACTTCGGCGAGGAGTTGCACGACGGGAACTTCGTCTGCGACGGGCTGCTGTTCCCGGACCGCCGGCCCTCACCCGGTCTGGCCGAGTACAAGAAGGTGATCGAGCCCGTCGGGATCGAGGGCGACGGCGCGGGCGGCACCGTGCGCATCCGCAACAAGCAGGACTTCGCCGATCTGTCCGCGTTCGCGTTCGACTGGGCGTACCAGGTGGACGGCGAGACGGTCGAGTCGGGCGCCCTGCCGGTGCCGGCCCTGTCTCCCGGCGCGTCGGCCGAGGCGAAGCTGCCGCAGCCGCCCCCGGCCGGCCCCGGCGAGACGCAGGGGACGGTACGGGCAGTGCTGGCCGCCGACACCCCGTGGGGGCCGCGCGGCCATGTGGTCGCCTGGGGCCGGTTCCCGGTCACCGCGCGCCGGGTGCCGTCCGTCGCGGCGACCGCCCGACCGGTCGCCGACGAGCGGCGGATCACGCTCGGCCCGGCCGCCTTCGACGCCCGCACCGGCACGCTCACATCGATCGGCGCGGTGCCGGTCACCGGTCTGCGGCTGGACGTGTGGCGGGCGACGACCGACAACGACAACGGCGCGGCCTGGCAGACCGACACCCGCTACGGGCCGCAGTGGCGCCGGCTCGGCCTGCACCGGGTGCGGCACCGCCTCGACGCGGTGGAACCCGAGGGCGACGCGCTGACGGTACGCACCCGGGTGGCGCCCGCCGCCCGGGAGGTGGGCCTGGCGACGGTGTACCGCTGGACGTCGGACCGCGACCGGCTGAGGCTGACGGTGTCGGTGTCGCCGGAGGGCGACTGGACGGTGCCGCTGCCCCGGCTCGGCATCCGCTTCGGGCTGTCCGCGGCCGACCGGGCGCGCTGGTTCGGCGGCGGTCCCGGCGAGGCGTACCCGGACACCGGGTCGGCGGCGCTGCCGGGCCGTTGGGAGTCCACGGTCGACGAGCTGCAGACGCCGTACGTGCGCCCGCAGGAGAACGGCGCCCGGGCCGACGTCCGCTGGGCGGAGATCGGCGGGCTGCGTATCGAGGGCGACCCCGGGTTCTGGTTCACCGCCCGCCGCTGGACCACCGAGCAGTTGGACGCCGCGACCCACCTCAGCGACCTGACGCCCGGCGACACGGTGTGGGTCAACCTCGACCATGGGCAGCACGGCATCGGCTCGCAGTCCTGCGGTCCCGGCCCGCTCCCGCAGTACCATCTGCGGGCCGAACCGGCCGAGTTCTCGTTCGTCTTCTCGAACCTCGGCTGACCGCTCCCGACCCATGCGCCCCCGGCCGACCGCGGGCGCGCCCGTCTCGGGAACCGCGCTGCGTCAGCGACCGGGGAGGCGGTGGCACAGCTCCTTGTCGCGGTGCCCGCCGGGCGGGCAAACGCCCGCGGTGCCCGACGGCCTCGGCTCCGGTGCCGGCGGGGCGGGGGGACGGACGAGAGCGACGGCCGGGACCCGGTCACGCAGGAACCGGGTCACGCGGGACGCGTCCGGTCGGCATCCGCGTCGGTGCCGATCACGCGCCACGGACCAGTGCCGGTCACGCGCCACGGACCAGTGCCGGTCACGCGCCGCGGACCGGTGTGGCCAGCGCCGCCGCCGCGATCAGTACGCAGCAGCCCCCGGCGATCACGGCGACCGGGGCCGTCCCGTACCGTTCCGCCGACCAGGTCAGGACGGCCGCGCCGATGGGCGCCGCCGCATAGTGGACGGTCCAGAAGGCGGAGGTGACCCGGCCCAGCAGGGGTTCCGGGGTGACCTCCTGACGCAGGGACATCGAGCAGGTGCCGGCCATGCCGACGCAGGCCAGGAAGGCCGCGCTCAGTACGGCGACGGCGGCCACCTCCCGCACCCGGCCGAGGCCGGCGAAGGCCAGCCCGCACACCGCGACCGAGCCGATCCAGGCCGGTCCGAAGCCGAGCCGTCGGCGGACCGGGGCGACGAGCAGGGAGCCCGCGATCGTGCCGAGCGCACCCACCGCCAGGACGGTGCCGACCGTGCCGTCCGGGTGGCCGAGGTCGTACTTGAGGTGGTAGATGACCAGGCCGGTCAGGCCCAGGGTGAGAAAGCTGAAGACGAACAGGAGCGCGGTCAGGGCACGCAGCACCGGGTGGTGGCGGAGGAAGGACACACCCGTGCGCAGGTCGCGCAACAGACCGGCGTACCCGGGCCGTTCGGCGCCGTCCGGGGCGCGTTCCCTGATCCGTACGAAAAGCAGGGACATCGCCGACACCCCGAAGCTCGCCGCGTCCACGCCCACCGCGGCGGCCGGTCCCGTCCAGGCCGCCACCAGGCCCGCGCCCAGCGGCCCGAGGACCCCGGCCGCCGCGGCGGTCGCGTTCAGCCGGCCGTTGGCCTCGGTCAGCCGGCTCCGGTCGACCAACCCCCGCACGACGGTGACGTATCCGACGGCGAACAGCATGCCGACGGCCTCGCACACCGGGAGCACCGCGTAGAGCAGCCAGATGCGCGGGCCGAACGCCCACACCAGGGGGACCAGCCCGTACAGCGCCATGCGCAGTAGATCGCAGGTGATCAGCAGCCTGCGGCGGTCGACCCGGTCCACCAGCGCCCCGGCGAACACCGCGGCCAGTACGGAGGCCGCGGCCCCCACCGCCGTCAGCAGCCCCATCCGGGCGAGCGAGCCGGTGGCCTGGAGCACCAGCAGCGGCAGGGCGATCAGCGCGAAGGAGTCACCGAGGACCGAGAGGGTCTGCGCGGTCCAGAAGATCCCGAAGTCCCGTTGCCGCCACAGGGGTCGCGCCCCGTCGTCCATCCCCACCCCCGTTTCCGGGGCAACTCTATGCGCCGCCGCCGCGCATGCCAGGACGCCAACAACCCAGAAACATAAGGCACTTGATACTCCACCACGCTGCGCCGCACCGCCGGGATCACCCCTGACTTGCTCCGGTGCTGCGGCCGCGGACGGCGTCGCTGCCGACCCCATCCGGCCCACGCCGCACGCCTGTTGCTCGCCACCTTCCATGGTTCCCGCGCCCTGGAGTCGGCGGCCCCGGACGGCGGTTCCGGCCGACGCCCCAGGGGCCCCGCCGACCCCATAGACTGGGTTCTTCGCGAGTGTGAGCGGGTGTGTCGTGCCGTCCCGGGGGAGGGAGCGCGCCTTGTCGCAACAGCAGCTGGGACGCGGGCCTTTGAGGTCCGGCGCGGCCGATCCGGTGCCCGCGCCCGATGCGGGCTCGCCGCCTGCCCGGTTCGTCGGCTGGCTGGGCGGCCTGGGCTGCGTGGCCGCGGGATACGGCGTCTTCCAGGGCCTGTTCGGGGTACTGCCGGACTCGCTCGGCGGACCGGCGGCCAAGTGGCTGGTCTCCGGGGTGAGCGGCCTCGGTACGGCCGTGGCGGCGTGGCTCGCGGCGGCGCTGCTGCGGCTCCGGGCCGACACGGCGGGCCGGACCGCGGTGCCGACCGTCCGGGCGGCGCCCGGCGGCCCCGGTCCGCTGCCCGGGATGTTCGCCTCCGCGTACGAGACGCTGGTGGGCGAGGTGAGCGTCGTCGACGATCCGGTGCGCGGCCGGCTCACCGGCTGGTCGCACTCCCTGGGCGAGGGCAGCGCATCGCCGCCGACGGCGCTCAGCACGGCGTACGGACTGCACATGATGCTCGATCTGGGGATGCCGGACGGGCGGTTGAGCACGGCCGATCTGGTGGCGACGCTGTGGCGGCTGCGGCTGCCGGACGGCGGCTGGTCGGCCCGCACGCAGGGCTCCGAGGCCCGGCCCGAGATCACGGCGCTGGTGCTGGGCGCGCTGGCGCGGGCCGGGTCGTCCGGTGACCGGGTGGCGGCGGAGGTGACCGGCTGCACCGCGCGTTTCACCCGTGCGTCCGACCCGGCAGGCCGGGATTCGACCCATGTCGTCACGACCGTGCTGCGTGGTCTGCTGCGTGCCGCGCCCCGTTCGCCGATCCTGCCCGAGCTGTGCGAGGCCCTGGTCGACGGTGCGCTGGACGACGAGCGCCGGGACCATCTGCGCTGCTGGGCCTACCGGTTGCGGCCGCCGTACGGGCCGCCGTCGGCGCTGCACACCGCGCAGGCCGTGGTCGCCCTGGACCGGGCGGCGCGGGTGCTGGGCGAGACGGCGGGAGCGCGGGCGGCCCGCCAGGACGGGGTGCGCTGGCTGCTCGGCTGCCCGGACGGGCGGCACGACGCCTGCCCTGACGTGACGAACCTGCGCGAGGAGGTGCGCAGACCGCGCACCGACGACCCGGCCCGGCACGAGGTGCTGAACGTGCGGCACTTCACCGCGTCCTGGCTGGTGCGCGCCCTGACCACGCCCGGCGCCCGGGAGGTCGCGCTGGCGGACGGCCTGGAGGAGCGCCGGCGGGAGCGGCTGGACGGCGCGTTCGCCGCCGTGTGGGCGGGGCAGACGGACGGCGTCTGGAGCTGGGACCGGGGCGACGGCAGCGAGCTGCGCCGCCCCATGTGGATGACCTATCAAGGGCTTTCGGCGATGCGGACCCATGCCGTATGGATGTATCGGCCGGATGGTTGAACACGCCGTGCGGGCACGGTGGTCGAAGGGTGGGTGCATGGGCGGTCGACAGGTCCTCGCAGCACGGCGGTTGCTGGCCGAGACCCTGGACGGAGAGCTGCCCGAGCATGAGAGGGTGCACGCGGCCCGTGCCGTGGTCGACGAACTGGGCTCCCCCGACCGGCTGTTGGAGCTGATCGCGGAGTTGGCCTCGGGCGAGGGCGATCCGGCGGGGTGTGCCCGGCTGTCGTACCGGCACGTCCTCGGTTTCGACAAGCTCCTGCTGGTCGACGGCGGCCCCCGGCACATGCTGCGCGCCCACGTCTGGCACCCGGGCACCGGCGCGGCGGGCAAGGAGGACGTCCACAACCACCGTTCCGCGCTGGCCTCCTGCATCGTGCGGGGCCGACTGGTGATGGAGCTGTACGAGGCGGGGAGCGGCGGGATCGCGGCGGACCGCTACGAGGAGACGCTGTCGGACGGTACCGCGGACTGGCTGCTGGCGCCGGCCGGGCGGGAGCCGCTGCGGCTGACCCAGGTCGGGCGGTACACGGCGGGCAGCACCTACGCGCTGCCCGCGCACACCCTGCACCGCGCCTGGTGCGACACGGACGCGCCGACGGTGACGCTGTTCCTGGAGACCGGTGCCGGACGACGGCGGCACACGGACGTGTTCACGGTTGCCGGTCCGCATCCCGGGGCGGTGGCCAAGGTACCGCTGGATGTGCCGGACTATCTGGAAGCGCTGGACGACCTGGCCGAGTTGCTCAGGAACTCGTACGCGTGACGGCCTGGCGCACGACGTCCAGGTTGTAGTCGTCGATGTCGACGCGGGACAGCTCGTCGAGGGCCAGCCAGGCGTATGCCTGATCCGGCTCGGGCAGGGTGATGACCCGGGTCAACGGCCGGACCAGGAAGTTGTCCTGCCAGTTCTTGACCTCGTGCCCGCGGTACTCGCTGACGAAGGAGGACTCGCCGACCCGGCGGACGACCTCGCCGAGCAGGCCGGTCTCCTCCTTCAACTCCCGCAGGGCGCCGTCCTCGGGACACTCCCCCGGCTCCAACTTGCCGCACGGCACGCCCCAGACCCGGGGCAGGAACCGCTCGCGCTCGCTGCGGCGCACCAGGAGCACTCGCTCCCGCTCGTCCATGACGACGGCGGCCGCCAGTCGCTTCTCGCCGGGGATCTCCAGGTCCATGGTTCCTCGGTCCCTCGCCGGTGCTGAGTCCAAAGGGTCTGTTACCCAGGAAAGCCTCCACCGTACCAGCGCGTCCCGGACGGGTCTGTGCCCTCGCTCTCATCCGCCCGCGGCTCCGATCCGGGCCGCCGCCCTCATCCCGGTCGCCGCCACGGCGCCCGTACCTCGCCCTACGAGAGCGTCGCACCGCGCGACGCGCGCCCGCCCGCGATGTCGGCCCTCGCACGCTCCGCGCTCATCGCGCCGCGTGGATCTCGGACGTCGGGGACGTCGGGATAGGGTCCTGGGTGGGAGGTGCGCGGGATGAGTTTCCGGCTGGCGGCGTACGCCGTGTGCATCGAGGACGGGCGGGTGCTGCTCGCCCGTCATGTGCCGCCGAACGGCGAGAGCAACTGGACCCTTCCGGGCGGCAGGGTCGAGCACGCGGAGGATCCGTTCGACGCGGTGATCCGGGAGGTCGCCGAGGAGACCGGCTGCGATGCGGTGGTCGAACGCCTGCTGGGCGTGGACTCCAGGGTGATTCCCGCGGCCGACCGCCCCTTGCCCGGCCTGGCCGAGCACCAGAATGTCGGCGTCTTCTACCAGGTCCATGTCACCGGCGGCGAACTTCGGCCCGAGCCGGACGGTGAGATCGCCGAGTCGGTCTGGACTCCGATTCCCGATGTCGCTCGGCTGCGCCGATCCTCACTGGTCGACATCGGCCTCGCCCTGGCGCGGACGCTTCCGGCAACCGGCCATGTCGCCGCCGTCCCGGTCGGCGGCCTGATCCAGCACTGAGGCGCCATCGCCTGCCGGGCCGGCCGCCCATGGGCGGCGACGTTCGCGGACGGGGCGACCGGCGGGTCCGCGAGGTGCCTCCTGTGGGGCGATGCGCTGCTCCGTCCGCCCTCCGAGGCACCCCGGCCCCGGCCCCGGCCCTCAAGGTGCCCATTGCTGTCGGGGGTGCGGCATCGGCTAGCGTCGAGGGATGAGCGGTGACAGCGCACCCCCGCTTGCCGAGGCGCTTCGGGTCGGAGCGGTCGTGCTCGACGGCGGTATGTCCAATCAGCTGGAGTCCGCCGGGCACGACCTGGGGGACGCGTTGTGGTCGGCGCGGCTGCTGGCCGAGCGGCCCGAGGCGGTCACCGAGGCGCACCTCGCGTACTTCAGGGTGGGCGCGAACGTGGCGATCACCGCCTCCTACCAAGCCACCTTCGAGGGCTTCGCACGGCGCGGGATCGGCCGCGGGGAGGCGGCCCGGCTGCTCGCGCTCAGCGTGACGCTGGCCCGGGACGCGGCGCGACAGGCCCGCGCCGAGGGGATCGCGCGCCCGCTGTGGGTGGCCGCGTCGGCCGGACCGTACGGGGCGATGCTCGCGGACGGCTCCGAGTACCGGGGCCGCTACGGGCTGAGCGTGGCCGAGCTGGAACGCTTCCACCGCCCGCGCCTTGAGGCGCTGGCCGGTGCCGCCCCGGACGTGCTGGCCCTGGAGACCGTCCCGGACACCGACGAGGCGGCCGCCCTGCTGCGGGCGGTGCGCGGACTCGGCGTACCCGCCTGGCTGTCGTACACCGTCGACGGGGACCGCACCCGGGCCGGGCAGCCGCTCGCGGAGGCGTTCGCCCTGGCCGCGGACGCCGACGAGGTGATCGCGGTCGGCGTGAACTGCTGCGCCCCCGAGGACGTCGGCCGGGCGGTCGAGATCGCCGCCCGGGTCACCGGCAAGCCGGTCGTCGCCTACCCCAACAGCGGCGAGTCCTGGGACGCCGTGGCCCGCGGCTGGGACGGCCGCGTCGGCTTCCGCGCCGAGCAGGTCGAGGCGTGGCGGGACGCGGGCGCCCGGCTGATCGGCGGCTGCTGCCGGGTGGGGCCGCGCACCATCGCGTCGATCGCGCGCATGCTCACGTCCGGCTGAGCGCATCCGGCTGAGCGCCGCCATGTCAGTGCGGCCGGGCGCCCATTCTGTTCGCAGCTCTAAGGGTCTGCCGGAAAATAACTTGCTGGTTTTGCGACTTGACCTCGCAGCTCAGCAGGCCGCTCACCCACATGTTGTTCTTCTGCAGACCCTAAGCACCGCCGCGTCAGTGCGGCCGGGCCCGCATCGTTCGGCGCAGTCGGCGCACGGCGGACGCCGGCTCGGTGCCGTGCACGGCCGGAGCCCCGCCGACGGGGACGGACTCGCGGGCACCGCCGACCGTCCACAGCGCGAGTTCACGATCACGCGGACCGTGGACGGTGTACGGGTCACCGTCCCCGAAAATCCGCACCGGATGACTGTCGTCCCATGCCTGCCAACCGGGCTCGCCACTGACGGCGAAGCGTACCCAGGCCCCGTGCATCGCCTCGCACAGCTCCCGCGGGCCGCCCTCGCCCGCCAGCTTCCGTGACTCGGGGACGTCCCCGGTGTCGAACACGAAGCCCAGTTCGAGGGCGTGGCAGGCGCCGAGGCCGGGGAGGTCGGAGGGCCAGGCGAATTCATAGCTGTACGAGGAGCCGGGGCGGGCGTCGGCCAGCCGGTGCAGCGGGCGGCGCAGCAGGTGGTCGGTGACCAGCTGGCCGACGATCTCGGCGGTGCGGGCCTCGGGGTGCAGGGCGCGGTAGCCGCGCGGCACCTCGTGGCCGCAGTGGCAGCGGGCCATCGCACCGGCCAGCGCGACCGGGCCGAGCCGGTCCACATGGTCCATCAGCCCGCCCGGGACCAGCCACAGCCGGTACTCGTCGCGGGTCCAGCCCAGCAACAGGTCGACGTCGCGCGCGGCGTCCCCCTCGATCAGCGCCGCCAGCGGATCGCGCGGCACGATATCGCCGTCGACGACGATGCCGAAGGCGGGGCCGCCCAGGACGGGGCTGCTCAACCGGCCCACCTCGGCCTGGGTGCGCAGCAGAAGCTCCCGGTCGACGGCGGCGAATGCCTCGGCGGTGGCGGGGACCTTCAGCCGGGTGGCCATACGGCGCACCATGCGCCGTACCTTGTCCCGCTCGGCGGCCTCCGGCGGTCCGCTCTGCAGGACCGCCCGGCGCACCAGTCCCTGGGCCTGTGGGGCGGCCAGCAGCGCGCCGATGCTGATCGCCCCGGCCGACTGGCCGGCCAGGGTGATCCGGTCGGGGTCGCCGCCGAAGGCCGCGATCGACGCATGCACCCAGTGCAGCGCGGCCAGCTGGTCGCGCAGTCCGGGGTTGGCGGGCGCGTCCGGGAACAGTCCGTAGCCCTCGACGCCCAGCCGGTAGTTGAGGGAGACGAGGACGACGCCGTCACGGGCGAAGGCGTATCCGTCGTAGACCGGCACGGCGGAGGAACCCCTGGTCAGGGCGCCGCCGTGCAGCCACACCAGGACGGGGAGGCGGGCGGCGGGCCCCGGCTCCGGGGTCCATACGTTGAGGTTGAGGCAGTCGTCGCCGGGCACCTCCGGATCGGACAGGTAGTGCCCAAATGCCTCCGAGTACGGCGCTTTTGGCGCGGTCGGACCGAAGGCCCCCGCGTCCCGCACGCCGTCCCAGGGTTGTGGCGGCTCGGGCGGGCGGAACCGGCGGGGCCCGAAGGGCGGAGCCGCGTAGGGGATGCCGCGGAACACCGCGACGCCGCGCTCGTATCTACCGCGCACCGCCCCGTACGGCGTGTTGACCACGGGGCCCGCCTGGTCTGCCGTCATCCGCCCACCAGCTCCTCCCGCAGCGCGCTTGCACCGGTGACTTGAGAGCGCTCCATCGTCCGCCGGTATTCCGGGGGTGCGCAGCGCCCAAAGAGCTGTTCGGCGTACGCCGGGGTGCCGTACGGCGGCACGCGCTCTGTTCGGGGCTTCGAAGGGCTACGGCGCCGCGGCTGCCGGGGCGGATGCCGCTCGGCGACCACCACCCGGAGAGAACGCACGCGGAACGACCCGCCCCGCTCGTCCACCGCACCGGCGGCCGCCCGTCCCGGACCGGGGCGCTGAGCCGACTCCCCCGCCGGACCGGTTCCGAAGGGACGACCGCACGCAGAGCGGACGGGGCGCGCGCATCGCGATCGGGCGCAGACGCCCGATCAGGCGCAGGCCCGCGGCCGGGCCCCCTCGGGTGGGTGCCCGGCCGTCGGCCGGTGGGGGCCGGGTCAGTCCTCGTCGTCCGAGTCGCCCTCGCCCATCAGGGCCTGGATCGCGTCGACCGCGCTGCCGTCGTGATCACTGCCCGCGGTGCCCCGGCCGGTCTGGAGGTTCGCCGTGCGGTCGACCTCCAGGATCGAGTCGGCCTGCGAGTTGTCGAGGACGGTGATCAGGCTCCCGCCCGCGTCCGTGTCCGCGACCGCGACCGTGGGCGCGAACACGGACACGGCCCCGAGCAGCGCCGCGGCGATCACCGTCGCCGTCCGCAGCCCGGACACGATATGCGTCACACCCCCACGCCCTCGGGCTGCAGCCGCTCCCGCGCGATGTTCTGCTCCAGCAGCCGGGTGGACGCCTTGACGCCGACCCCGGTCGCCGCGTCGACCTCGGGCAACCGGCCGTCGGCCGCCTTCAGTTCAGTGAGCGCGGAGTCCATCGCCTGGTGGGCCGCGAACAGACACGGTGTGCTGTAGATCGCGACGTCCACGCCGAGGTCGGTCAGCTCGCCCAGCGACAGCCGCGGCGACTTGCCGCCCGCGATCTGGTTGAACAGCAGCGGCTTGCCGCCGACGACCTCGCGGATCCGGTGGATCCACTCCACGCTGCGCACCCCGTCGACCAGCACCACGTCGGCGTCGGTGGCGGCGAGCCGCTCGGCCCGGTGCAGGATGTCGTGCTCGTCGGTGGCATCCGTACGGGCCACCACTACCAGGTCCTGACGGGTCGCCAGCACCTTGTCCAGCTTCTCCAGGTACTCCTCCAGCGGCAGCACCTGCTTGCCGTCGGCGTGGCCACAGCGCCGCGGGCGCTTCTGGTCCTCCAGGATCACCCCGGAGGCGCCGATCCGCTCCAGCCCCTCGACGACATGGCAGGCGACCTCCGGGTCGACGTAGCCGTCGTCGATGTCCACCAGCAGGTGGTGGTGCGGGAACGCACCCCGCAGCCGCTGGACGAACGCGACCATGTCCGGCCAGGCGATGAACCCGATGTCCGGCAGGCCGTAGTGCGAGGCCGCGAAGCCGAAGCCGGAGACGAACATCCCGTCGTAGTGCTTGGCCGCGATCGACGCCGAGTACATGTCGTACACGCCGATCAGCGGACTGGTCTCCGGCGCGGCGATCCGCTCGCGCAGTTTCTTCCCATAGGTCATGTTCTGGTTTCTCCCATCAAGGAGGTCCTTTACCAAGACAAGAGGATGTCTATGGGTTTACGTGACTCTCTCCGTATGCGCGCTTTACTCACTCCATCGGCGCAACCGGTTCACCGGAGAAACGTCACTGGTCCGCGTCGGTACGGGCCGCCCAGCCGACACCGGCCCGGCCCGGCCGGAGTTCGGGGTGCCGGACGAGGCGGGCGCCGAGCAGTCGGCCGCAGCACGGCCGGCCGTGTCCGATTCGTTCAAGACCGGCGGCCCGGGCCCCGCCTACGGTCACGGCATGACTCCACGATTCGCCGTGATCGGCGTGGTCGCCTCCGACCTGGCCGCCTCGCTCGCCTTCTACCGCCGCCTCGGTCTGGACTTCCCCGCGGGCGCCGAGGAGCAGCCGCACGTCGAGGCGGAACTGCCCGGCGGGCTGACCTTCGCCCTGGACACCGACGAGACCATCCGCTCCTTCCACCCCGGCTGGCGCCCGCCGGCCGGCGGCGGCCGGGTCGCGCTCGCCTTCCGGTGCGCCTCACCGGCCGAGGTGGACGCCGTGTACCAGGACCTGGTGGACGCCGGGTACCACGGGGAGCTGAAGCCGTGGGACGCCTTCTGGGGGCAGCGGTACGCCACCGTGCACGACCCCGACGGCAACGGCGTCGACCTGTTCGCGCCGCTATCCGCCGCCGAGTAGCCGCCCCACCGGCATCCCCGCCAACTCCCGTACGTCCCGGGACAGATGGGGCTGGTCCGCATAGCCGGCCCGGATCGCGGTCTCGGCGAGCGGCACCCCGGACCGGGCCAGCCGAAGGGCCCGTTGCAGGCGCAGCACGCGGGCCAGCGTCTTCGGGCCGTAACCGAAGGCGTTGCGGCTGCGGCGGTGCAACTGGCGGGCGCCGAGGCCGAGTTCGTCGGCGGTGGCGGCCACCCGGCGGCCCGCTTCCAGGGCCTCGACCAGCCGGTTCGGGAACGGGTCGGGCGGCGCCAGGTCCGCCGCCCGCTCCAGGACGATCTCCTCCAGCGCCGTCGCCGGGTCGGCCGCCGCGTCGACCCGGGCGCCCAGGCGGCGCACCTGTGCGGCGGGCCACAGGTCGGCCAACGCCACCCGTCGGTCGCGCAGTTCGTGTGCGGGCACACCGAAGAAGGCGGGCGCGGTGCCCGGCCGAAAGCGGAGGCCGGCCCAGCGGCGGGCCGGGCCGTCGGGAGCGTACGCACGGGTGTCCGGGCCCGCGACCAGCAGCCGCCCCTCGCTCCACAGCAGGTCCATACAGCCGTCCGGCAGCACCTGTCCGCCCGCGGCGCCGTCCGGGGTGTGCTGCCACACCACCGCGCCGGTCAGCCGGGACGCCCGCTCCTCGTACACGTACGTAGGTTACGCGGCCCGCGTCCGGTGCTCCTGCGGGCTGACCCCGTACACCCGTTTGAAGGCGGTGGACAGGGCGAACGAGCTGCCGTAGCCGACCCTGCGGGCGATGGCGGCGAGGGTGTCGTCCGTGTCGCGCAGCAGGTCGGCGGCGAGGGCGAGCCGCCAGCCGGTGAGGTAGGCCATCGGGGGCTCGCCGACCAGGTCCGTGAAGCGGCGGGCGAGCGCCGCCCGGGACACCCCGGCCTCGGCGGCGAGCGAGGCGACCGTCCAGGGGTGGCCCGGTTCGTCCTGGAGCAGCCGCAGGGCGCGGCCGACGACCGGATCGGCGAGCGCCCGGTACCAGGCCGGGGCCGCCGCGTCCGGGCGGGCGAACCAGGCCCGTAGCGCGGCGATGACCAGCAGGTCGAGCAGCCGGTCGAGGACGACCTCCTGACCCGGTTCGTCGCGCACGATCTCCTCCGCGAGGAAGGGGGTGAGCGGGCACTGCCACACGTCGGAGGTGAGGGTGAGCAGCGGCGGCAGTGCGTCCAGCAGTCGGCCGCCGATCTCGCCCTGCATCGGATACGTGCCGATCAGTACCACCGTGGACCCCTCGACGCGGTCGCCCCAGGTGCGTACGCCCAGGTCCATGGAGCCCCCCAGGGTGGTCCCGTCGGGCCGGCTGCACTCGCCGCCCGGCAGGATCAGCGCCTGCGGCGGGGTGTCGGGGGCGTCGGCGCAGGTGTACGGGGCCGGGCCGCGGGCGATGGCCAGGTCCCCGGCGCGCAGCCGCACGGGCCCGCCGGTGTCCGGGATGATCCAGGCGTCGCCGCGGACCATCAGCATCACCGTCAGCGGGGCCCGGTCGGCCACCCGCACGGCCCAGGGCGGGTCGAAGCACGCGCGGATCATGAAGGCGCCACGCGCGCGTGGGCCCTCCAGCAGGCCGGCGAGTGCATCCATGAGGGCCAGCGTAGACGCGCGCTTGCGGGAATGAGCGATTCGGCGATTCCGCCCCGGGCGCTGGGGAGTTGGCTCGGGGCATGACACGGAACAGGGGGGAACGCGGAGCCGGATGACGGTGGTCGTGACGCTGGACGAGACCGGAGGGGCGACGCGGAACCGGAGGGCTGGACGAGACCGGAGGCGCTGGGCGTGGGCGTCGGCGGGGCTGGGCGTCAGCGGCGCTGGGCGTCGGCGGGGGCCGCTGCTCCGGGCGGTGTTCGTGGCACGGCGCCGCACCGGGCTCGGTCCCAAAGATCGGCCCGCCGGGGCCGGGGGAAGCCCTCGGCCGCAGGCAGCGCGGCCCGGTCGCGATGGGGCCCGGGGAAGCCCCCGGCCGCAGGCGGCGGGGCCCGGTCGCGAACCCGGCACCGTAGAGGAGTCCGGCGTTGAGCGCCGCGTTGGTGATGAAGCCCGCCAGGGCGACGTGGAGCGGGGTCCTTGTGTCCTGGAGTCCGCGCAGGACACCGGTGACGGCGAGTACGACCAGCATGGCCGGGATGCCGAGGGAGGAGACGCGGAGGTAGGTCGTCGCATATGGTGCCGCGGTGGCCGAGGCGCCGAAGAGGTCCACGATGGCCGGGGCCGGCGGCAGGACGACGGCGATGACGGCGAGTCCTAGTGCCCCAACAGGCAACGTTCGCCCCGTCACGACGCCCGGCACGCTCCGCCGAGCTCTTCGAGCAGGGGGCACCCCCACTCGCCGCACCGGGCACAAGCCCAAGTACGTCCAGTACGAGGGCTTGCACCCGGCACGCCGAGAGCACGCTCCCCCAAGCTCTCGGCTCCGTTCGAGCAGGGGACCCCCACGACGTCGCTCCTCAACGGGCAAACGTTGCCTGCCGGGGCACTAGCAGCAGTGCCAGCCAGATGCCGTCCATGCCCTGACGGATGGCGGCCTGGAGGTCGCCCGCGCCGACTCTTCGAGCCACCGCCGCTTGGGGCGCGGGGCGTTACTTGTCCGATGGGGTGGTGGACTCGTCCGGCTTCGGGGGGTGGCTGTTTCTGACGTGGGTGCGCAGTCGCGCGGTCACGTCCTCGGGGGGCAGGAAGCGGGACCAGCGTTCCGGGAACTCCGACGGCATGTCGGGGTCGTCCGGGTCGTCGGGGTCCCGCAGCGCGGCGGCCCGGGCCACGTACTCGACGACCTGGGCCTCGCGCAGCCGCTCGTTGGCGGCGCGGGCCGCGGCCGTGGCGGCGGCCGGCCAGACCCGGTCGATCGCGGCGTTCACGGCGGCGCCGACGAGCACCGCGAAAGCGGACACCCCGATCCACAGCAGCACCGCCACCGCGGCGGCCAGGGAACCGTAGATGGTGGCGCCCTCGATCGTGTGCGTCAGATAGATGCGGAGCAGGAAGCTGCCGAGGACCCACATCGCGAGGGCCACCAGCGCACCGGGCACGTCCTCGATCCACGGTGAGCGGACCGGCACGGAGACGTGGTACAGCGTCGTCAGGAAGGCGACGGACAGCACGATCACGACGGGCCAGTACAGGACCTGCACCACCGTCTCCGACCACGGCACGATCCGCACCACCGCGTCCGGCCCGGCCACCATCAGCGGCAGCGCCACCGAGCCGATCAGCAGCCCGACGATGAACAGCAGGAACGCCATCAGCCGGGTCCGGACGATGCCGCGGACGCCGTCGAGGCCGTACATCACGGTGATCGTGTCGATGAAGACGTTCACCGCGCGGGAGCCGGACCACAGCGCGAACAGGAAGCCGATGGAGATGACGTCGGGACGGCCGCCCTGCATCACGTCGTGCAGAATCGGCTCCGCGATCTCCTTGACGCCCTTGTCCGACAGGACCGTGCGGGAGGCGTCCAGCAGATTGGTCTCCAGGCTCCGGATGGTGTCGGCGCCCGTCCAGTCGTCGACGTAGCCGAGCAGCCCGATCAGGCTCAGCAGCAGCGGCGGCACCGACAGCAGCGTGAAGAACGCCGCCTCGGCCGCGAGGCCCAGGATGCGGTACTCCAGGCATGAGTTGACGGTGTCCTTGAGCAGCAGCCAGGCGGTCCTCCGCTTGGAGACGTTCCGGTAGAGGGCGCGTGCCCGGTGGAGGCGCCCGGAGCGCCGCTCGAGGGATTCACTTGCTGGCTGCACGACCCAAAGGTATCCGTCGCACCGCGCCGCTCTCACCTTCCGGGGTGCGGTCGGGGCGGGCGATGGCCAGGCATGACGTCCGGTGCCGCCGCTGTGTCACTGTGGTGTCCTCCGCCGTCGCCCCGGATAGGTTCGCAGACATGGCAGGCACCACCACCCACACCGTGACGAACCAGCCTCCCCCGTTGGTCGGCTACGACCTGTTCACCGCGGACCGCGCCCTGGCCGAGGCGGTCGAACGGCACACCGATCCCGCCCTGCTCGCCGAGGTGCGCGACGAGTTGTCCACGCTCGGCCGGGCCGCCGGCACGGCCCAGGTGCAGGAGTGGGGGGTGCAGGCGAACGAGAACCCGCCGCGGCTGCGCACGCACGACCGCTACGGCCACCGGATCGACGAGGTCGACTTCCACCCGGCCTGGCACCGGCTGCTGGGCAAGGGGATCGCGGCCGGTCTGACCGGCGCCTGGGTCCGCCCGGCCGGGCATGTGCGGCGGGCCGCCGGGTTTCTGATCTGGACCCAGGTGGAGGCCGGCACCTGCTGCCCGCTGTCCATGACCCACGCCGCGGTGCCCGCGCTGCGCACCGATCCCGCGCTCGCCGCGCAGTGGGAGCCGCGGCTGACGTCCACGGTCTACGAGCGCGAGCTGCGGCCCGCCGGGAAGAAGCCCGGCGCCGTCTTCGGCATGGGCATGACCGAGAAGCAGGGGGGCAGCGACGTACGGGCGAACACGACGAAGGCCCGGCCGCTCGCCGAGGCCGGGACGTACGAGCTGACCGGGCACAAGTGGTTCTGCTCGGCGCCCATGTCGGACGGGTTCCTGGTGCTGGCGCAGGCCCCGGCGGGGCTGACCTGCTTCCTCGTCCCGCGGGTACTGGCGGACGGCAGCCGCAACGTCTTCCTGCTCCAGCGACTCAAGGACAAGCTGGGCAACCGGTCGAACGCGTCCGCCGAGGTCGAGTTCGCGGGCACCTGGGCGCGCCGGGTGGGCGAGGAGGGGCGCGGGGTGGCGACGATCATCGGGATGGTCGCCGCGACCCGGCTCGACTGCGTGCTCGGCTCGGCGGGGCTGATGCGGCAGGCGGTGGCGCAGGCGGTGCACCACTGTGCGCACCGCGCGGCCTTCGGCGGCAAGCTGGTCGACAAGCCGCTGATGCGCAATGTGCTGGCCGACCTCGCCCTGGAGTCGGAGGCCGCGACGGCGCTCGGGCTGCGGCTGGCCGCCGCCTGTGACGACGGGGGCGAGCGGGAGCTGGCGCTGCTGCGGCTCGCGGTGCCGGCCGCGAAGTACTGGGTGACCAAGCGGTGTGCGCCGGTGGTGGTGGAGGCGGCCGAGTGCCTGGGCGGCAACGGCTATGTGGAGGAGTCGGGGCTGCCCCGGCTGGTGCGTGAGTCGCCGCTCAACTCCGTCTGGGAGGGCGCCGGGAACGTACAGGCGCTGGATGCGCTGCGGGCGCTGCGCCGCGAGCCGCAGGCGCTGGACGCCTTTCTGCTGGAGGTGGGCCGGGCGCGCGGCGCGGATCGCCGGCTGGACGGGGCGGTGAAGGACCTGCTGACCGAACTCGGCGACCTGGAGAGCGTGGAGGGGCGCGCGCGGCGGCTGGTGGAGCGCATGGCGCTGGTGCTCCAGGGGTCGCTGCTGGTCCGGTACGCGCCGCCCGAGGTCGCCGACACGTTCTGCGCGTCCCGGCTGGGCGGCGACTGGGGCTCCGCGTTCGGGACCCTGCCGCCCTCGCTGGACCTGGCGTCGGTGGTGGACCGGGCGCGGCCGACGTCGTGAGCGGCGGACGTCCGTCGCGGGGGTGGTGCCGCGCCGACACGGCACCACCCCCGCGTGTCGGGCCCGTCAGGGGCCACGAGCGCCGCCCGGGGCGACGCATCTCAAGTTTTGGCCACCCCCCGGCCGTTCACCAGGGTTGCAGGGGGTTGCAACTTGTCGACGGCTGTGCGCTGGAGTGTGTGCCCGCGGCACGGCCGAACCGGCAGTATGAGCACGGGAGTCGGACCGGAGACCGACGCCCGGGTGACTTGCCGATGACCGCTCGCACGCTTCCTGGAGGATCCCCGTGGCGAACCCGCCGATGAATGGGGCGCAGCGCGCCGCCGTCGACGCGGCGCGGCTGCTCAGCGAGGTGCGCGAGGCCACCCTGTCGGGTCGGCGCGCGCGGATCGCGCCCCGACCGG
>NZ_JBSGBN010000105.1:0-33205 GCF_053601275.1 Streptomyces sp. NPDC004752
GGCCGGACTCCGCCGCGCCCGTACCCGCCGGGCGACCGGGTGCGAAGACACCTGTGGCGGGCCGCCACAGGTGTCGCCACGGACGTCGCCACGGCCGCCGCCGGGGGGACCGCCGCCGACGGCCTCCAGCAGGGCGCCCTCTTCGATCCGGCCGACACCGGACAGGCGCCGGCCCTCGGATGGCGGCAGGCCGGTGCGGCCGGTGACCGCGGGCCGCACCAGCCGGCCGCACACCGGTCAGGCGGAGCGGGCCGCCACCGCGGCGCCGGGCGTCGGCGAAGACGCCCGGAAGTGCTCACGCAACGTGTGCGTCGCGTACTCGTGCCGGAACAGCCCCCTGCGCCGCAGGATCGGGACCACCTCGTCGACGATCACCTCCAGACCGTCCTCCAACCGGTCCGGCTGCAGGTTGAAACCGTCGATCGCCCCGGAGCGGAACCAGTCCTCGATGTGGTCCGCCAACTGCTCGGGTGTGCCGACGAAACCCGCGTGGCCGGAACCGGTGTACCGGGTCTGCCTCAGATACTCACGGACCGTCGGATTGGTGCGGCGGATCTGCCGCACGATCGACTCACGGAAGCCGATGCTCCCGGTGAACGTCTGGGGATCCACCGGAGCCGACAGGACGTCCTCGGGGAACGGTTCGTCCAGTGGCAGGGTCGAGGCGTCGAAACCGATGGACTGCGACAGCCACTGCGTGGAGTACGCGGGGGGAGAGGCATCGTGCAGCTCGTCGCTGCGCCGTCGGGCCTCCTCTTCCGTGCTGCCCAGGCTCAGCAGCAACCCCGGCAGGATTTTCACGTCGTCGGGCTGCCGCCCGGCATCCACGGCGTGCCGCTTCACCTGCCGGTAGTGCTCGATCGCGCCCTCCTTCGTCAGCTCCGCCGCGAAAACGCCCTCGGCGAACCGCCCGGCCAGCCGCCGGCCCTTCGGCGAACCGCCGGCCTGGAACACCACCGGGTGCCCCTGCGGCGACGGCGGCACGCGCAGGCGGCCCACCAGATCGAAGAGGGGTCCGTGGTGGGCCACCGGCGGTCCACCGGCCGCGGATCGCCACAGATCGAGGACGAGCCGGACGAACTCCTCGGCCCGGTCGTATCGGTCGTCGCGGCCCGGGACGTCGGGCAGACCGAAGTTGCGGGCGGCGGCGGCCCCCCGCGTCGTCACGAAGTTCCATCCGGCCCGGCCGCCCGACAACAGGTCCACCGACAGCAGCCGTTCGGCCAGCTCGTAGGGGTCGTTGAACGACGTCGACGCGGTGGCCACCAGGCCGATGCGCTCCGTCGCCGTCGCGACGTGCGCCCAGGTCGCGGTGGGCTCAAGGCGCCCCGCGTTCGCATCGTGCGACGGGTCCCCGAGTGCCGGTGCGTCGGCGAGGAACAGCGCGTCCAGTGTGCCCCTCTCGGCCAAGTGCCCTATCCGGCGCCAGTAGTCCGGGTCCACGAAGGCGTCGTCCCCCAGGCGCGGCGACTGCCACGCGGACGGGAGGTAGCCGAGGACCAGGACGTTGACGCCGAGCAGCACATGGCCGGTTCGTTCAGTGGGCATACGAAATCCTTTCGACGTAAGCCACTAAACCACTTCAAAGATGCTCAAACCACAACGAATTATGGAGTTCTCATGACATCTGTCGACCCCGCGCACCGCACCGTGGCCCTGGCGCTCACGGGCGAACAGGTCCTCGCCGCCCTCGCCGACCCGACGGCGCTCGCCCTCCTGGACACCGCGCCGATCGCGTTCACCGTCGTCGGCGTGGACCGTGTCACGGCGGGTGCGCCGGACGGCCGGCCCACCGTCGACGCGGCCACGGCGGTCGCCGTCCTGACCGGCCGCACCGACCACGCCGCCTTTCTCGTGGCCGCGTCCCCGACCCGCGACCACCCCTACAACCTGGCTCGCCGGATCACCTCTGTCGGTCACCTCTCGCGTCGGCGCACGGGTGTCGTGGTCGGCGGCCCCGACCCCTATGTGCCCCGGGGCGCGGGACGCGCCCGCGGTGACGCACCCGTACTCACCGGGCCGCCCGGAGCACAGGCCGTGCGGGACCTCGCGCTGGCCGTGCAGAAACTTGAACAGACCTGGCCCTACGACGCGATCGTGGCCGACCGCGAGCGGCGCATCTTCGCCCGGGGCGACCTCATCCGCCACGCACACCATGACGGCGTTTTCCCGACGGCGGGCCCGCTCACGCTGCCCGCCACACCCGAGGGGGCGTCGGTCCTGGCGTGGTGGATCAACGCTGCCGATGAACTCCCCGCGGCGGCGGAGGTCGCCGATGTCCTCGTCGCCCCGGCCAGCCGCGACGCGACGGCCGCCGCCCGCCGGGCGATCGAGACCGCGCCGCGCGGTCACTTCGCCGACCCGGAACGTCGGCCCCTCCTGCTCGCCCCGCTCGACGTCGCCACCGACGCCACCGCGGAGGCCCTGCGCGCCGCCGCCGACGCCCTCATCGCATCCGGCGCCGATGGCCTGGTGCTCCGCCCGGCCGACGCCGACCCGACCACCGCGATCCGCCTCGCCGCCCGGCTGACCCCGGACGCCGGCCCCGCCCGGAGCAGTCTCCGGGCCCGCCTCGGCCTTCCGGCGACCGCCGACCTCCTGCCGCCCGGCCCTGGCGTCTTCCCGGCGCCCGCCCCGATCCCGCCGGTGCGGACCGCCGAGACGGTGAAGGGCGGGGCTGCAACGCGTTGAAAGGCCCTCGGGTGGCCGTTCGTGAGCGGTGTGTGACCGCGGTGGGCGGCTGCCGGGCACGGTGAAGGCCCCGGAAAGATCACACGGTGTGTGTACGTGCGACAACTCCGAGGCCGTCAGGAGGTCCTCGACACCGGGGCCCAGGCCGACGGCTCGTACGCGCTGATCACACCACTGACCGTCGAACAGGCCGCCCCGCAGGATCCGGTGCACTCCACCTCGGGGCGGTGCAGCACAGCCACCGCGTCGCCGCCCTGATCCAGGTGCTCTGCCCGGCCTTGCTGGTGTTCTGTCTGAATCGAGCGCCAGGTGAAACGTGCACTGGGCCCCGAGCAGACGGTGATCGGCCTCACTCGAAGAACCCGTATACCTGACGACGGCAGGGAGCGCTTTCCCAACCAGGCAGACACTCCCCACCGAAAGTCTTATCAGCGTCGGCACGACCACGTGTGGTCTGACCAGCGATGGGACCAATCCTTACTGCCGGTCGAACGTCACCTCGTCCGGTGCCGGCATCGGCGTCGGCTGCTTGTTCGGTCTGCGCCCGGCGAACCGCATGGCGCCGCATGCCCCCAGGTACAGCACGGCGACCACCAGCAGGAGTGCCTGATAGCCCGTTACCAGTGCGAGGTACTCGAGCACACCGCCGGTCAGGGCGCCCACCAGATTGGCGCCGAATGCGGATGTGGGATCGGGGGCGAGCGCGAGGCGGTCCGAGAAGATGAGGTTGGCAAAGAAGATGGGGGCAAAGGCCAGGGCGATGGCGGCAGCGAGCCGTCCCGCGAAGGGCAGCGAGAGCACGGTGTGCGCCGGGACGAGCCAGGCTACCGCGAGGGCGCCGAAGAGCAGCAGCTGTAGCAGTGGCTGGTTGACCCGCCGCAGTCTGCGTCGGACCTCGACCGCACCGAGCACGGCGAGCAGGACTCCGGTGAAGACCAGGGCGTTGACCAGCCAGGTCGTACCGAAGTAGAGCGCGAAGCCGATCACGTTCTTCGATTCGAGCAGCATGAAGGCGGCGCCCATCAGGAACATGTCGGTGTAGCGGACCGTGCTTCGGATCCGGACCCCGGTCAGGCGCACCGACAGCAGTGTGACCAGCAGGATCCCGCCCAGCACGCTCAGGTAGAGCGTGGGGATGCTCCGGTGAAGCAGATACGGGAACGGGTGGTCATCGGTCGCGGACGCCGGGACGGCGCCGCTGGGCTGCCAGATCTGCTTGCACGACTGGTCGTTGGTCGTCATTCCAGCCACCAGCACGGCGGCGTTCCTGGCGAACGTCGTCATGCAGGGTGGATGGCCGTAGACGTCGTCGAGGGAGCCGGCGAAGCGGTCGACCAGCCAGTTCGTCCGGTAGTAGTTGTACATGGCGAAGGCACCGTGCGGCGCGAGGTGATCGCGCGCGGCCTCGAACGACTGCTGGGTGAACAGGTAGCTCTCCAGGCGCAGATTGCTCGCCCCGGATACCAGCGTGAGAGAGTCGGGCAGCGCCAGGACGATGAGGTCGTACTTGGCGTTCGTCCGCTCCAGGTAGGCCCGTCCATCGTTGATGTGGACGTGCACCCTGGGGTCGTCGTACGGCTTGGCGAGGTGCTGCTGTGCGCCGATCTGCTGCAGTCGGGGATCGATCTCGACCGCGTCCACGCGCTGCGCTCCGTGCGCCAGCGCGACGGCGACGTCATTGCCGTTGCCGGCCCCGATGACCAACACATGCTTGTGCGGGTTGGCAGGTGTCTGGTCGTACGCCTGCCGATAGGGCGAGTTCTTCTGCATCAGCACCGACAGCGGCATGATGCTCTGGTGCGGGACGCCGTTGGCCGAGATGCGGTACCCCTGGCCGGGTGCCTTGGGCGTGACCTGGATCTTGTAGTAGGGCGACCAGGAGATGCCGGTTGTGGCCGTCTCCAGGAGCAGCGCAGCGACCATCGCCGCAAGGGGGACGCCATACCGCAAGGCGTTGCGTCGGCCACCGAGGATCAGCAAGGCCGCGGCGGCGATTGCACCCCACACGACCGACGGGGCGCCGAGCCAGGACAACAGGGCGAAAGACACCGAGCCGGTGATGCTGCCGAGCAGGTCGAAGCGGTAGGCGTCGAGTGGGGGAAGCCGACGGAAGAGATCGGCGGTGATCTTGCCGATCGCAGCCATGATCACCGTCGTGAGCAGGAAGATGATCGGCAGCGTCACCCACTCGGGGAAACCGGTGGTCTTCACGGCGGTGAAGTAGATGATCTGCTCGCTGCTCTGACGCACCTGCACCGGCCGTACACGTACCAGAATGACGAGAAGCGCGAGTGGAACCGGTGCCCAGCGTTTGATCCACTGCCCACGCGTGGCGGGGATCAGGAACCCGAGTCCGATGCCGAGAAACGACCCCAGCAGGATGAAGTTCGAAAAGTAGCTGAGGTGGACAACGTTGGCGCCCGCCCATCTGATCAGCGCCAGCTCGACGAAGAGCATTGTGGCGCTGGCCAGCAGTAGCCACCAACGGACCGACCGGGCATTATGCCTGACTTCGGACAGCTTCATGCGGCCACGGTGCCGCCTTCGATGCAACTTCACGTTCGGCGAGAGTCTGGTTCGGAAGTCGACCACCCGCGCGGGCCAGAGCGCTTCCGCCGACTGGAGGCACAGGCGACAGCCGAGCATGTTGAGCCGGCTGGCCAGCGCTCGCCGGCGAGGAAGCGCGCGCTGCCGTCGATGATCCAGCGCCGTCTGCCGTGCCCCTGGGCGACGCCGAACTCCTCGCCGGTGACGGCTTCGTTGGGATGCTTCTGTCGGATCAAGGAGCGCAGGACGCTTTGCGCGGCCGCTGGAGTCCGGGCGCACCGCGTCGCGGGCGAGGCGGTCGAGTCCATGGGCCCAGTACGTCACCCGGGAGGCACCGCCGCCCGGGACGTGCCACCAACGCAATCCCTGACGGCACCAGGTACATACACGTAGACAGCATATGGAGCAAACATGCTTGGAGGTTGCGTATGGGTATCGCGGTCAACGCCGTCTGCCCCGGATACGTCGAGACGTCCATGTCGGAGCGGGTCCGCGCGGGATACGCGGCGGCGTGGGACACCACGACCGACGCGGTCCTCGAACGGTTCCAGGCGAAGATCCCGCTGGGCCGGTACACCACCCCCGAGGAGGTGGCTGGCCTCGTCGGCTGTCTGATCACCGAAACGGCCGCGCCCATCACCGCCCAGGCCCTCAACGTTCGTGGCGGCCTCGGCAACTACTGACCCCGAAAGCCCGCGGGCTCGCGCACGCCCCGACTCAAGGCCCGCCGCCGCGAGCCCGGTGATGCGGCGGCCGGCGCGTCACACGGAGGCGTTGCGCATGCCCCGGATGCCGGCGGTGACCCCCAGCACCGCGATGGCCACCGCCGCCAGGACCCCGTACAGCACGCTCGTTTCGGCGAACCGGCCGTTGAACAGGGTGCGTTGGCGCAGAGGGCCAACAGGACGAGCATGCCCGGCACGAACCACTGCCAGGGGGAGCCCGTTCCCGTATCCCCGCCCGCGGGGTTCATGTCCGAGAGCAGGGGGGCGAAGAGGGCGAGGAAGAGGAAGGGCAGCAGCATCGTGAAGAGGAGGCCGGCTGGCCGGCGCAGCTCGGGCCCAGCTCGCGGGCGAACGCGGTGCCTTCGGCCGTTCACCCGGCGGACTCGTGTACGGTGCCTTCGCCTACGTGTTCAACGTCGCGCGCGTCATCGTGCCGGCCGGCGGACTGGACGCGCACGCCGCGGCGACGGCCGCCGACACCCGGGCCCTGACACCGTCCGGGGCGGCCGTCCAGGGCCAAAAGGCCCAGGTGGGCGGCCGGTTCAGCGGGCGCTGGTCCAGGTGTGGTGTGCCCAGTCGGTGAACCGGGTCCAGTGGATTTCCGGGTGGGCGGTATGGAGTGCGGGGATGTCGACGCGGTAGCCGGGGCCGTTCAGGAACGCCCACATGGCGTGCATGTCCGGGTTGCCGATGGCTGTCAGCGGCACCTGCTCGTGGCGGACGTCGCGTCCCAGCGCCGCGCCGAGCGCGGCGGCCATCTGTACAGGGGTGGGGGCGTCGCCGGCCAGTTCGATGCGCCGCCCGATGTACGGAGCGGGGTCGAGGAGCACATGTGCCGCGAACGCGCCGAGGTCGGGCCGGGCGAGCTGCTGCAACGGCCGGTCGGGCGGCAGCGGCAGATCGAGAACGCCGTCCAGGATGCGCCGTGCTCCGCCGAGCGCGTTGTCGAAGAAGTACGTCGGCCCCAGAATTGTGTGGGCGACGTCGCCGGCGGTCAGTTCCGCCTCGATGCGCGCCTTGCTCTCGAAGTGTGGCACCCCGCTGTCCTGGTCGGCCCCGGCGACCGAGCTGAACACGAGGTGCGGAACACGTTCCTGTGCCGCGGCGGCAAGGATGGCCCGCCCCTGGGCGACTTCCGCCTCGATGCCGGCCTCGAAGGGTGTGGTGAACGCGAAGACACCGGCCACCCCCTTCATGGCCGCGGCGAGCGATCCGCGATCGCTCAGCGAACCCGCCACCACGTCGACGCCCTGGCCCGCCAGTTCCCGTGCGGCACTGCGGCCGGGGTCGCGGACCAGCGCCCTGATCCGGGCCCCGCGGGCCAGCAGCGCATCGGCCACGGCCCGGCCCTGTCCACCGGTCGCCGCAAGCACCAAGACCGGTTCATTGTCCATCGAAGAACTCCTTTTCCAGCAGGGGGCATCGGATCGGCAGCCGACCCCAGCGGACATCATCCATGTCACAGCACAGCGAACCGTGCCGACATGCGGGAACAGGGCACTGGGGCAGCTGCCGTCAGGGGGGCGAGCCTGGTTCAGGTGCGCACCAGTGGAGTATCGACCGGGTGCTCGGCCAGGAACCAGACCTGGAGTTCGCCGGCGCGGATGATCTGCGAGACCAGCAGGTCGTCGGTGCCGTCGTGGCCCAGCTCGGCGGTGCAAATGGCCGCGTCATGAGCCTGCGTCAGGATGCTCTCGTGGCCTCCAGCAACCGCGAGAGCATGGCCGCTACGTTCTCCACACCGTCCGGCGGGCGCGGAACCGACGTGATCTCGGCGACGTGCCGGGGATCGCCCACGGCGACGCCGCCCAGGGTCTGGACGCGCCCGGCGAGGGTGTCGACGAGTTCCAGCTGCTCTCCCGCGTGCTGCTCCGGCAGCAGATGCAGCTGGTAGAAGGTGGCGCTCCGCATGATCCAGTGGTGCTTCTTGCAGAGGAAGTAGGAACTGGGTGTCCGCCAGCACCTTGTTCAGGCGCTGGCAGGAGTACATACGTGCCTCGTAGGCAGGGCGATGGGGCACTGCTCGACGGTCCCGAACTCCTGGATGACCGCGCCCTTCTGATACAGCCGGGGCTGGCTGCCCATGGGCTTGGAGCCGGTGGTCATGACGTGCCTCCTGCGACGTGGTGTCGAACGTGCCCGGTCGAGGCTAGAGGCCGCACCGGCGGCCGTGTTGTCCGGCAGCGCACACGCAACTGCCTGTCAGCGCACCGGCCCACGAGGGCCGGGGGCACGTCATGGAACCGCTACTGAAGTTCTTCGGTTCGGGGTCACGTCATGACAGGGCCGGGATGAGTCCGGTCTCAGCGATGAAACCGTCGAGCAGGGCGGGTTGGTACTGCATCCGTTTCAGGCGGGTGCGGGCCGGTGCGGCGAGTTCGTCGAGGCTGCACGGTGCGAGGCTGCCCCGCTTTCCGGTCAGCCGGTCCCGCCACCATCCGGCTCGGGTTTGGAGGCCGTCGGGGACGTTGCGCGGGTCGATGCCGATGCTGGGCAGCAGTGCGGCGAGGGCGTCGGCGGGGTCGGCCGGGTTCTGGCCGGGGGTGTGGGCGTGCAGGCGCACGAACAGCTGCCCGTCGGGGAAGCGGTCGGTGAGCTGGCGGGCGGCGTGTACGACGAGGGCGGTCTTGCCCACCCCGGGCATGCCGTCGACGGTGTGGATGGCTACCACCTGGGCCGGCTGGGCGGCTGCCAGGAGTTGTTCCACTTCGGCCTGACGGCCGGTGAACTCGGCCACGTCCCGCGGCAGGGTGCGCAGCGCGGTGACCGGCGCGGGCGCTGCGGGCGCCTCCGGGGTGACGTGCAGATCACGCCCGGCCATATAGACCCGCGCGTTGCCTTCCGCATGCGCCTCGATACGCACCGGCGTTGCGAAGTCCTCGCCCACGTCTTGGTTCGGGGAGGTGGTCATGAGTCGGCACGACGTTTCCCATGGTGCTGATCATCCCGAATTTCGAGATGTATGACCGCGGTCCAAAGATGGGTCCTGAGTCGCTTCAGCCGCTTGGACCGCCCCGGCCCTCGCCTTCAGCGACTACCAGCAGATCGCCCTGCAGCGGCCAACTCCGGTCCGCCCCGGTCGCGGGCACCGCCGCCTGCGTCCGGGACCGCGCCCGCCTCGTTCGCGCGCTGACACGAGCGGCTCGACCGTCTCACCCAGGCCGAGCCGACTGCACCCTGATCCGCCGCGCCCCGGGCGAGACCCGCCCGGCTGCTTGTCCGGGGCAACGCCGTTTGCTGACGCGGAGGATGAGTTTCTCGGCTCTTCGCAGTTGAGGGTGTAGCGCCGAGAATGTAGAGCTGTTGCACGGCTGGATGTGAGTCGTCAGGAGGTGCGCGAGTCGTAGTTCTCGCGGTGTGCGAGGACCTCGGCCATGTGCGTCTGCGCCCAGTTTCCGAGCCCGCGCGTCATGCGGTGGAGCGAGAGGCCGAGGTCGGTCAGCTCATAGGAGACGGTGACAGGGACGGTCGGCGTCACGGTACGGGTGAGCAGACCATCGTGCTCCAGCGACCGTAGCGTCTGGGTCAGCATCTTCTGGCTGACCCCGGCCAGAAGGCGAGAGATCTCGGAGTAACGCATCACCTTCGGAGTGTCTGTGTGTGCTGCACCGGGCTGGTCGGCGCTGTTGTCGCCGCCCAGCGCACACAAAATCAGGACGACCCACTTGTCCGAGATTCGGTCGAGCAGCTGCCGGCTGGGGCACCCTGCCAGGAACGCGTTGTACTCCACCTTCGCCTGAGCCCTCTTCTGGGCCGCCTTCATCGTTGTCACTGATCACACCTCTCACCCATGGGTGGGTTACGCACTCCAAAGTGCCTGCTCCCCGACAGGAGGTTTCTCTCCAATGCTGGTGCAGGGAGGCAGCAGGCGCCACCCCCAAGTGCACGACGAAAGGCGACAAGATGAGTACACCTTCCCTCTCTCTTCCCGGCGGCACCTGGACTCTGGGTGACCTGATCGTCACCCGGTTCGGCTACGGCGCCATGCAACTGGCCGGCCCGTGGGTCATGGGGCCGCCCACCGACCGCGAGGGTGCCCTGGCCGTTCTGCGTGAAGCGGTCGACCTCGGTATCACCCACATCGACACCAGCGACGCCTACGGGCCACGCGTCACCGACGAGTTGATCCGCGAGGCACTGCACCCCTATCCCGAGTCGCTGCCCATCGCGACCAAGGTGGGCGCGACCCGCGACGAACAGGGTGGCTGGCCTCCGGCCCGGCGACCCGAACATCTGCGCCGCCAGGTCCACGACAACCTCAACTACCTCCGGCTCGACGTACTCGACCTGGTCAACCTCCGACTCGGCAACGCCGAAGGTCCCCAGCCCGGCCCGCTCGCCGAGGCGTTCGAGACGCTCGTCGAACTCCAGCAGCAGGGCCTGATCCGCCACCTCGGGGTCAGCAACGCCACCGAGGAGCAGGTCACCGAGGCACAGAGCATCGCACCGATCGTGTGTGTGCAGAACATGTACAACCTCGCCCACCGCCACGAACGACAAACTCATCGGCCGGCTCGCCACCGACGGCGTCGCGTACGTGCCCTTCTTCCCTCTCGGAGGCTTCACCCCGCTTCAGTCCTCAGCGCTCTCGGCGGTCGCCGCCCGCCTGGAGACGACCCCGATGTCTGTCGCACTGGCCTGGCTGCTGCAGCGATCACCGAACATCCTGCTCATCCCCGGCACGTCATCGACGGCACACCTGCGCGAGAACATCGTCGGCGCGGGACTCTCCCTCTCTCATGAGGACTTGACCGAGCTGGACGGCATCGGCCGCTGAATGCCCCAGAGCTGAACGGCCCACAAGCCACGACCGAAGCCACCGTTCAAGTTCCGGTACCGGTCACCTTGGCGCGACCAGTACCAAAGCAGAATAATTCGCCCCCACCTTGGTGACTTCAGATCATCAACCGTCAGGAACTTGTGCCACACCGGCGGTGGCAGCTCAACGCTGAGGCGACCCCCTCGGTGTGGACACTCTGACAATGGATCTTGTGGATCCGAGGAAAGGTGTCCTGGTGGGACGTAGGTCTCCGTATCCGGCGGAGTTCAGGAACGATGCGGTGGCGTTGTGCCGCGTGGCGGGTGGGAAGCACACGTGTGCGGCGGTGGCGGCGGACGTCGGGGTGACCGGCGGGACGCTGCGCAGCTGGGTGCGCCAGGCCGACGGGCACGCGGGCCGTGATCACAGCTGTGGTGAGCAGAGCGCGGAGACCCGGGACGGGGACTTGGCCCGGCTGCGTGCGGAGATCGGCCGGCTGTGCAAGGCCGGGAAGGAGTGGGAGTTCGAGTGGGAGATCCTGCGCCGGGCGGCGGTGCCTGTTTCGCGAAGGAGATGAAGTGAGGACCCCTTCCCAAGCTCTGCGCGCAGTGGATACCCCATGCTGGGACTTCGTCTCCGCCCGCGCCAGGGCCTTCGGCGTTCAGCGGATGTGCCGGATCCTGCAGGTCTCGTGCTCCGGCTGCTGCCGGTGGCTGGCCGGCGCGAGGGCCCGCGCTGTCCGGCAGGCCGCCGGGGACGCGCTTGTCGCGGAGATCCGCGAGGTCCGCGCTGCGCCCAAGGGAACATACGGGAATGAGGAGGCCGGCGGGGTGCTGGCCGCGGCCGCGAGCGAGCGGCTGTACTGGCAGGTGCGGGACGGGCTGGCGTGCTCAGAAGAAGTGCAGCAGGTGGCGCAGTCATGGAGGAAGGCAGGGAGAGCAGAGCTGACGACGCGGGCCGTGGAGGAGCGGCTGAATGCATACGTCACCGCCCTCATGAACGCGCTGGGCTGAGGCAACAGAACAGCCCGGGGCGCGGGCACGGAGGCGAGCGCCCGGCCCGGCTGCCATGCCCGGGAGCGGAGCCGATCGCACACCCGCACCGGGGCACCCCCGAGTACGAGTCGGCTCCCGGCCGACAGCTCTGCGACACCTCCGAGTCGAACGGCAATATCACTCGCCGTAACAGCTCCCCAAGATCTGTGCCAGAGCCGAGAACGGGAGTCGTTTGTCGATGAGCGCGGGCGGCAACCAGCGCCAAGAGATCGCAGAACTCCGCCAGTTGGTGACAGGCTTGACCCTCGCCCGCGCCGTCCTCACCCAGGGCAACTCGATACCGCCAGGATCCACCCCGGCGGCGGACGCCGACAACATTGTCCCGATCAGGCCGCCCACCACCTGATCGCGGTCGAACAAGCTCCTGAGCACGCTTGTCCATACACGGTGGCGCCCGAGCGCGTCCGTGAGCTGCTTCTCCCGTTGATGCGGTTCAGGGCGCCTTCTGTCCCGCCGGAGCTTCAGCGCAGGGTGAGCCCGGCGGTGACGGTGTCGAGGTCGCCGGTGAGGCCGCGGGCGAAGCCCGTCAGAGCCGGCAGATCCGCGGTGAGTGCCTCATCGATCCAGGCGGGCAGCAGCGCGCCGGTCTGCTGGGTGAGCAGGTCGCCGACTTCGCAGCGTTCCTGTGCGGTTGGCGGCCATGCCCCCCGACGAGCAGCGGTGCGCAATGACGGGACCTGCTGCCCTGTGATCACTCCATCCGAGTGTACGTTCGTACGCTCTAGCGGTAGGGTGCTGCTGTGCCTACGGACGACCTTGCGCAGGACTCGCGCACCAACCTCGAACGCATGCTGGCCGGGGACCTCTACATCGCCGACGACCCCGAGATCGCCGTGCGCCAGCAGCGCGCCGTGCGCCTCGCCGCCCGCTACCAGGCCGCGTACGCCGAAGACGCCCGCGCCGCCGAACCGCTGCTGGCAGAACTGCTGGGCAGGGTCGGCGACGAGGTGCATGTGCGACCGCCGCTGTACGTCGACTACGGCAGCAACATCTCCATCGGGGCCCGCACCTTTGTGAACTACAACCTCACCGCGCTGGACGTCGCGGCCATCACCATCGGCGAGGACTGCCAGATCGGGCCGAACGTCCAACTCCTCACCCCCACCCACCCGTTGGAGCCAGAACCACGGCGTGACAAGCTCGAGGCCGCGCGTCCGGTCACCATCGGGGACAACGTCTGGCTCGGCGGAGGCGTCATCGTCTGCCCCGGCGTGACGATCGGCGAGAACAGTGTCATCGGTGCGGGAGCCGTGGTCACCAAGGACATCCCTGCCAACGTGGTAGCCGTCGGCAATCCCGCCCGCCCGGTCCGCACCCTCTAGAGGCAGGACGACATGGCCGCCGGGCACACCGACCCGCAGCGCCGCGAGCGCATCCTCGCCGCGACCCTCGACCACATCGCGGAGGAAGGCGTCGCTGGTGTCTCCCACCGCAAGATCGCCGCCCGCGCCGCCGTTCCGCTCGGCTCGATGACGTACCACTTCGGTGGCATGGACGAACTGCTGCGGGAGTCCTTCACACGTTTCGCCGACCAGATCGTGGCCGTCTTCGAGGAGTACCTGAGCCGGGCGGACACTCTCGAACAGGCGCGAGAGGCGGTCACCGACCTGGTGCACGCGCTCTCCGAGGGGCCTCGACGCGACCTGGTGCTGGCCCAGGAGCTCTACACGCTCGCCGCCCGGCGGCCGGAGTACCGCACGCTCACCCGGGCATGGATGTGTCGCAGCAGGCAGCTGCTGGAGCGGCACTTCGACCCCGACACCGCGCGCCAGCTCGACGCGCTCATCGAGGGACTCACACTGCACCGCGCTCTGGACGACGAAGCGCCGCACAGCCGCGCCCTGACCAGCCGGGCGGTCACGCGCATCACCACCGGCTGACGGCGTCGCAGAGCAGCTCGTGGGCCGCGGACCTGACGCCCGCGACCCACGGGCCTTCTCGCGTCATGGGGCGAGGCATGCGCCGGCGCGGTGTCCTGCCCGTGGAAGGCCGCCTTCCGTCCGCACTGCTGTCTCGACAGTCATGGGGGCGACCTCAACCCGAGGGCGTACGGACGTACACTCCCTCGGGGGGAGTTTTCGACCACGTGGTAAGCATTTTTGCGGAGCGGCCCACTCGGGCCTCGACGCCGACCCAGCACGGGGACCCCACACCTGCCGGCGGCGCCTTCGGCACGCACCATCGAAGGGACAGGGTGTGGAGAGCATCACCAAGAACAGGCAGTCGCCCGACGCGCTGCGGGCCATGATCGAGCGCGCCTACGGAGCCGGGCAGGTCCCGGACGGGGACGGATGGGCGAGCGAGCTGGGACACGGCTGGTTCAACGTCGCCTACCGCATCCGCCTGCGCGACGGAGCCGAGGTCGTCCTGAAGATCGCCCCGCCGCCGCACGTGGAGGTGATGACCTACGAGCGCGGCGCCATGTCGATCGAGCTGACCACGCTGGACCTCCTGCGCACGCACACCTCCGTGCCGGTCCCCGCCGTCGACTTCGCCGACCAGAGCCATGAACTGTGCGACGCCGACTACTTCTTCATGCCGTACATCGACGCCGACAACCTCGGCATCATCGCCAAAACGCTCCCCGTGGCCGAGCGCGAGGCGTACATGGAACAGCTCGGCGCCGCCAACCGCGAGATCAACTCCCTCAGCGGCACGGCGTTCGGGCCCCTGGCCGGGCCCGGTGATCCGAGCTGGCGCCGGGTCTTCACCGGCATGATCGAGGACATCCTCGTCAACGGTGAGCGCCGCGGGGTCGACATCGGCTGGGACTACGACACGGTCCGCGCCGTTGTGGCCGAACACGCCGCCAGCCTGGTGGAGGTCACCGAGCCGCGGCTGGTCGAGTGGGACCTGTGGGACAGCAACGTCATGGTCCGCGACGGCAAGATCGCCTGCATCATCGACCACGAACGGGCCTTCTACGGCGACCCGTTGATCGAAGCCAACTTCACCGGAACTCAGCTTGCGGACTTCGGTGATCCGGCGCCCTTCATGCGCGGCTACGGCCACGGTGAGCTGACCGAGACCCAGCAGGTACGCCGCCGCCTGTACTGCCTGCACCTGATGCTGATCATGGTCATCGAGACCGCGTACCGCGGTCACACCGACACCCAGCAGTACGACTGGGCCCGTCCCCGCCTCGACGAGGCCATGGCGCTGCTCGGGCGCACCCGCCGGTGACCAGCACACCCACCGTGCCCGCCGCCGACCACACCAGTCGGCTCGGCACCGAGCCGGTGGGCCGACTGCTGTGGCGTGCCTGCACGCAGACCACGGCCGCGGTCGGCGTGTACGGCATCTACGCCCTGACCAACGCCTGGTTCGTCGGCCACGGCGTGGGCGACACCGCCATGGCCGCGGTCAATCTGGTCGCCCCGCTGCTGCTGTTGCTCGGCGCGGTGTCCACCACCGTCGGCGCGGGCGGCGCCTCCCTGATCTCCCGCGCCCTGGGCGCCGGGGACCGGGAGGCCGCTGCCCGGGCGGCGGGCAACTCCTTCACCCTGTTCTGGATCTGCGCCGCCGCCACCACCGCGCTCGGCCTGGCCTTCCTCGACCCCCTGCTCACCCTGCTCGGCGCCCATGGCGAACTGCGCGCAAGCGCCAGCCCCTACGCCGTGGTCCTGCTGTGCGGGGCGCTGGTGTCGACCGGATTCTCCAGCCTGGTGCGCGCCGAAGGCCGGATGGGCTACTCGACCCTTCTGTGGCTCGTACCGGTGGCCGTTCAGATCACCCTCGACCCGCTGCTGATCTTCGGACTCGGCATGGGTGTACGGGGCGCGGCCCTCGGCACCGTCGGCGGTCAGGCCGTCTCCGCAGGGATGAGCCTCTGGTTCTTCTTCGCTCAGCGCCGACGCCCCTACCACATCGGCCCAAGGGACCTGCTGCCGCACGGCCCGACACTGCGGGCACTGCTCGGCATCGGCCTGCCATCGTTCCTGGCCGGAACGGGCGTCACGCTGCTGGCCGTCCTCGTCAACGCCACCCTTGCGGCCACCGCGTCGACCACCGCCCTGGCCGCCTATGCCGTCTGCGCCCGCCTGCAGACCTTCGTGCTGATGCCGCACACCGGCATCAGCCAGGGACTGCAGCCCATCGTCGGCTACAACACCGGCCGCGGCCTGAGCAGCCGCGCCCTGCAAGCCCGCAACCTCGCCCTGCTCGGCTCCCTCCTGTACGGCCTGTGCACCGCCGCAGTCCTCGCCCTGCTGGCCAGACCCCTGGCCGGGCTGTTCCTGAACGATGCCGACACCATCGCCACCGTCGGCCAGGCGCTGCCGGTCATCGCCCTCGGCCTGACCGTCGCCGGGATCGGCCCGCTGGTGGCGGCCTACGCCCAGTCGCTGGGCCGCCCGGCACCGGCGTACCTGATATCCATCGGCACCCTGCTCCTGATCAAGACCCCACTCGTCGCGGTCCTGGGCCGGCTCGGCACCCACGGCGTCTGGGCGGCCCTGGCCGCCGGCGAACTGGCCACCGCCGCCGTCGCACTCCTGCTGCTGCGACGCCTGCGCGACGCTACGCCGAAGGCTCCGTGAGGAGCTGCTGCACGAACGAACGCAGCACTCCGCCCAGGTCCATGGCATCAGGGCTGGTCAGCCACTGCACCTGCAGCCCGTCCATCAACGCCACGAACCCGCCTGCCGCGACGCGGGGATCGACCCCGTCCTGCCGGCCCCCTGATCGGCCGGCTCCTTCAACGCGCGACGGACGTACTCGAGCATCTTCCGGTAGTGCTCCCTGAAGTACGCGTGCGCGGGGTGGTCCTCGGCAACCGCCTCGGCGGCCAGCCGCACCTACAGCTCGACCATCCCCGGATGCCGGGCGTTGTGCTTCGCCAGACCCACCAGCTCCTGCACCGCCCCGCGCGATGAAGACACCTGCGCCGCGATTCGCGCGGTGTCTTCTTCGTCCCGGCGCTCCAGCACGGCCGCCAACAGGGCCTCGCGGTCGGGGAGGTGGTGCAGAAGCGTCATATGGCTGTTCCCGGCCCGCTTCGCGATCTCCCGCAGCGAAGCACCGTGATACCCCATATCCGCGTACACCGGTTGGCCAGAGCGGTGCCGCCTGCCCTGCTGCTGCCTCACCGCGTGCCCGCCGCAGCGTTCGCTCATGGCCCGCCCGGCGTGTGATACCGGGCGGGCCATGAGGGCTGGTCAGTCGATCGGTTCCCGCTCGCAGGGGGACGCTTTGCCCTTGAGGAAGGTGTAGACGACCGAGTGCGGGGAGTTGTCGATCCGCACCGTGTCGCCCTTGTGCAGGGTCCGGTGCCACGGCTCCGGCTTCTGCGGGTCCTCCGGTGCGCCGGGGCCGGGGTCGACCGCGATGATCTGGCCCGCCAGATCGTCCACGGCAGTTGCGCACCGCTGTCCCGAGGGCACCTCGTTCACCTGCGTGCGCACGCCGGCCTTCCGCAAATCCCGTACCAAGTCCTGCTGCTGGGGCCCGCTGAGCGTGATGTCCTGCAGGGTGAGGGTGACGGTGCCGTCGGGGGTCGTGCCGACCGCGTAGGCCGGGGTGGTGCCCGAGCCCGGCAGGGCGACGGCGACGGCCGCCGCCGTACCGCAGGCGGCCAGCGCCAGGCACGCGCGACGCGGGGTCACCACGCGACGGGATGCGGGTGCCGCGGCCACCGGGTCGGCGGCCGCTCGCAGCACCACCTCACGCTTGAGTTCGCTCAGCAGCCGGTCTTCGAACGTCATGTTCATGCGTTTCCCCTCAGGTACGAAAGTGGTGTGGTGTCCGAGCCAGGCGATCCGTCCGGCTGCGGGGCACGTCTGGCGGCGGCGCGCAGCGTTTTCCGGGCGCGGTGCAGACGTACCCGTGCCGCGACCGGGCCTATGCCGAGCGCCGCGGCGGCTTCCGCGGTGGTCAGCTGGTCCGCGACGACGAGTTCGAGGACCGCCCGCTCGCCCTCCGGGAGCCGGGCCAGCGCCTCACGGTGGTGCCGTGCGGCGGCCTCGGCGTCGACGCGCTCCTCCAGCCGGATGACGTCATCCGGTTCCAGGAGCCGACGCCCCGCGATACGGCTGGTGGCGTTCGACTCTCGGGCCGCCCGCCGCCATTCGCCCGATACGACGTTGCGCGCGATGCCGTAGAGCCAGGCCGTCTCGCTGCCGCGGCCAGGACGGTAGGAGTCCGCCGAGTCGAGCATGGCCAGGAAGACGTCTGCGGTGAGGTCGGCGACCAGGTGTGGATCGGTGATCCGGCGCGCCACGAACCGGGTCACACCGTCGATGTGGCGCTGGTAGAACTCTTCGAACGCGGCAGGGTCTCTCGCTGCGTGCACGCGACCGCCTCTCCTGACTCATCGATCACAGCCCGGACGGCCGTCCCGCCCGGCAGTTGAAGGCCCTCCCGGCTCCGGCCCGGCCTTCACCCTCTACTTGGTCGATGAGCGGATGAGCGTTACGAGGCGCGTGGGGGAGGCCGTGGAAGAGCGGGCACCGGAGTGGCGACGTGTGCGGCACGTCAGTTCCTGGGCCTCGCCCAGGAGCTCCTCGTCCGGCCGAGGGTCATGGCCTTCGAGGACGAGGTTGCCGACCAGTCCTCGGCGGAGGTGGTGATCGAAGAGGCCGTACTCACCTTCCTGGCCCGCTACGCACCGGCACCGGAAGGCCCGGCGCGGCCCGCCTGACCCGCCCGCCGCGCAACCACCGCATCGGTGTCCGATTCTGTATCCGACACATCCCACCCTCAAGGACCTTGTCATGCCCGCAGACACCATCACACTCGGCGACGTCGAGATCACGCGCGCCATCGAGTGGTCCGGCCCCCTCCGCACTGCCCGCTTCATCAGCCCGGACAGCGACGAGGAAACCTGGCGACGCAACCAGCAGCGGTTGGAGCCGGATTTCTGGACTCCGGCCTACGACGCCTACCGCTGCCACATCCAGACCTGGGTTCTGCGCAGCGAGGGCAAGACCATCCTGGTGGACACCGGCGTCGGCAACGACCGGGAGCGCCCACCACGGGGTGTTCAGTGGGAACCCGACACACCGCAGAACGCGAGAGTCGGCCCGGTGCACCAGTGATGCGCCGGGCCGAGCTGTCGGCTACCGCAACCGACTCCGTACCTCATCAGGATGGTCAAACAACGGTCACGACCACTCGCTGATAGGAGGTCAGGCCGCCGTCATCGGTCACCGACAAGATGAAGTGCATGGTCTGGCCGGCCTGTGCGTCCGCCGGAACAGTGACCTTCGCCGAGGAGAAGTTGCCGTTGCGCGCCTCAGTCACCCGGACGGGCGTCGTACCGTCATAGGTGTCGGCATCGGCATACCGCCACCACTTGGCCGTGAGCCTGTTCTTGTCGGGATCGCTGATCTTCGCGGTCAGCGAGATCTTCTCTCCCGGCTTCGCAGTACGGTCGAGCCGCCCCTGGACGTTGACGATCGGCTCGTGGTTGGCGTGCTTGTACTTGTCCGTGACGGTCCACTTGAGGCGTGCGGCGAAGTCCTCCTGAGCCGCCCCGAACCATCGGGCGCTCGCGTAATCGGCTGACGGCGTGCCGTTCGTTCCGATGTCCGTACCGGTGCGGCCGCCCCATCCGCCCCAACTCGGGTCAATGTCTGCCCGAAGACCATTCTGGATCAGGTTCATGTAGATGGATGTGTCTCCCTCGGAGATCCACGATCCCTTTGCCTGCGGGGGCGTCCAAACGATATAACCCATGGCCTTCAACTGCTCGGTGGTGAGGCCTGAGAACCCGAAGTGGTCGAAGATGTCGCCTGGCACCATCTGCTTTCCGTCGCCCCACACCCTGTAGAAATCCCCGAACGGACCGACGTCGGACACGTTGCCCTTTGTCCATTCGGCGGACAGGTATTTCGCATCGCCAGGCAGGACGGCAGAGCGCGCTCCGTAGCCCCAGATGCTGGTGGACATCTGACGGAACTTCACGTCGGGCCAGTTGGGCTGAATGTACTTGGCGTACATGCCGTCCTGGTCTCCGAATGACTGAATGACAGCCTTGTTGGACACCTTGCGGTAGACGTCCGGCCATTCGGGCGTTGCGAAGTACTCGTCCTTGATGGACTTCAGTGCACGAGCGATCGTCGACTGCCCGGCCCCGGTCAACAGATAGACCGGCTTACTGGACTTGTCCAGGAGAAGGCGTCGGATGAGGTTTGACCCGTCGGAGTCCTTCGAGATGTCGCCATCGAACTCGATGTTTCCGTTGAGGATCTTCGAGCGCAGGTCCTTCGGCGCGGGATACCCGTTGGCATGCTTCTTCAGGTTGGGGTAGACCTTCGTGTAGATGTCCACGGCGTCGTTGATGAATCGCTCCCCAGGCTTCCAGCGCCATGATTCACACGGGCACAGGTTCAGTCCGAAGCGCGTGTACTCGCGTCCGGGCACGAACCACTTCGTCCCCTTGCCATCGCCCGCCCAGTGGACTCCGCTGCTCGCGTATACCAGACCCTCCGTATCGAATTCGTTGCTGTAGAGCAGATACCGCACGACCGTGTTCTGGTCGTCGAGTTCTGGATCATTCATCAGAACAATGCGCGGTTTCTCCTGCTTCCCCTCGCCGGAACTGTCGCCTCGCGCTGGTGCGGGTGACGCGGTGCCGGCTCCGAAGAGTATGGTCATCAAGACCACCACGCCGAGCGCGTTCGCAAGACGCATGGATCGGCGGCTGGACGACGTGCATCTGAACATCCTTGCTCCCTTCTGGCGAATCTGCCACGACCGGGTTCGGTCAGGCCCACTGGAGCCGTGCATGTCCGGTCCCAGTTGAGTCGGCCGAACGGCTGACAGCTACTTCTTGGAGACGGTGACGACCAGGCGCTGATAGTGCTTGAGCGCGGGAGTGCCGTTGTCCTTCGCCTCCAGGATGATGTGGATGGTGGATCCGGGTGCGGCATCGGCCGGCACGGTGAACGACACGTTGCGTGTGTCCGTGCCGGTGAGGGCGACTTTCCCGGGGTAGGTGTCGGCGTCGGTGTACTGCCACCACTTGTACGACACGCGGTCACCATCAGGGTCCGTGGCGCTGCCCCTCAAGGTGATCTCGGCTCCGGGCCCGGCGGTGAGGTCGGTGCCGGGCTTCACCGAGGCCGTGGGGTTGTGGTTGGCGTCGGCGTAGGAGCGCGTGCTTCCCCACGTGGCGCGGACCGCGAAGTCGTTCTGGATGTCATCGACCCAGCGGGTCTGGGGGTATTTGCGGTCCGCTGCGTTCCCCGTGTACGGGTTGGCGTCGGAAGTGTCGATCCACCCTGAGGCGTTGGGGGTGAAGCGCCCGCCCCATCCTCCGTATGCCGGGTCCTCGGAGGAACGCGGCCGGTTGAAGTCCAGCAGGTGCAGGAACGCGGGGGAATCTCCTTCAGAGATGAAGTCGTGGACGTCGTAGCCGGAGTTCTGGTTCGCGGAGCTGGATTCCGGGCGCCAGCGGTTGTTCTCGTCGTCGCCGGGGGTCGGGTTGCCGTCCCGGTAGGTGCGGTATCGCTCCAGCAGGGGTCCGTGTCCGCTGAGGAAGTTTTTCTCCATGTACGGCGCGCGGAGCGTGTACTGGAAAGGTTCGGGGACGGCCCTCTTCCACTGGTAGGCGAAGCTCCAGTCGCTGACATCGTCGATGTTGCCGATCTTGTACAGCGAGCGGAGACGGGCCGGGGTGGGGTAGCCGTCCGTGTGCTTGTGCAGGGTGGGGTAGACCTTGGCGTACCGGTCGATGTAGTCGTTGACCCATTGGTCCCCGGTCCACCGGTACGGCGCCACGGTGTCCCTGTTGCCCGCCCAGTGGAACCGCGAGCTCGTGAGGACAATTCCGGCGGTGTCGAACTCGTTGGAGTAGTAGAGGTACCGGATGAAGGAGTCCATGTCGTCGACTTCGCCGTCGGTCGTCAGGATGACCCGCGGCTTGTGGTGGTGCTTATGTCCCGCCGATGCGGCATGGACGTCGGCGGAGGTGGTGGGTGTTGCCTGGGCCGCGGTCGGCAGGACGGCCGCCGTGAGGGCGACCAGGAGCGCCATCGAGAGCTGATGCCGTCGGCGAGGTCCCGGGTCATGGGTGTGCATGTGCCTCCTCTTGATTTCTCAGCGTGCGACCGAGTGAGGTTTCCTGTGGTTCTGACGGTTCTGCAGTGACTTGCGAAGCATGGAGGGCGTTCGAGCCCGGGAGCTGATGGTCGGATCCGTATGCGCCGGCAACAGGCGGGCCGCGGATTCGTGGACAGGCGGCCAGCCGGCGAGGGCGTCCCTGGTGGCGCCCGACCGCCGCCGCGCCATCTCAGATCGCCTGCGCTGTATGCCTATTCATGGTTGAGTCGACAGGCAAGGATTCTGTGAGTGAGTCACGGCCCTGTCAATGGATCGAACAGAAGGAGTCCGCAGAGGACGTCGGGCGCTCGTTTCGTCGCAGCGGGGCTTTCAGGGGTGGGCGTACAGAAGCGGAATGGCATGGCGACTCACCGTGAAACGCACTGACCTGCGGGGAGAGTTGGGGCGGCTGGGGGATCGCAATGCGTGCAGCAACCCGGTCGGCCATGGGCCGAGGGACCGCCGGCCACCGAAGCCGCCAGTGGGTGTCGCGTCCGGCGGAGGAAACGTGTGTCCTCGCCGTAGTCGGCAGTGCCACACCGACGCGCTGTAGGCCAGGCCCGCGGCGGTGAAGTGGTTGGCGCAGGCGCCATGGTGGATCAGGTTGGCGCAGGCATCATGGTGGATCACCGAATCGACGTCGTCCTGCTCACCGTCGATGGCCGCCACTTCACGCGGCTTTGCCGGTGCGTCGGCAGCCGCCGACGGCCAAAGCCCGGCCGCCACGGCGGAGGCAGGGCCCGTTCCCGCGGCCGGCAGATGCGAGGACACTCACCGCGGGCGTCAACGGTTTGAGATGAGGCAGCCGACCTGCCATATCGGACGGACAGCCGGCTGGGCGAAAGCGGGATGCATGTCAGCCGGCTCCCGCCAGGTGTGCCTACTGAGGCCAAGCACCGTCGGAGCGTTCCGGCCGGGAGGTGTCGCGCGTATCTCTACGGACCAGTCCTGGAAACTTTCTTGACACATAAGTAGGTCTCGCATAGCTTGCTCGGCATGTCTGATCGGGACCGCATAAAAATGCACAAGGAGCCGACCTACGGGGCCGGCATCTGGCACTTCGCCACCTACGTCGACCGGTATGCGACCGACGGCTACGGCGACCCGAGGACCGTCCTCGACGCCATCAAGCTCGCCGGAGCAGTCGGTGACCTGTCCGTCGTCGATCTGAACTGGCCATTCCCGCCCGACGGCATCGGCACCGCCGAGGTCAAGGAGGCCCTCGCTGCCGAGGGACTGCGCGCCATCGCCGTGACGCCGGAGTTCTACACCGGCGCCTTCGCCAAGGGCGGCTTCACCAATCCCGACACGGCCACTCGCCAACGTGCCATCGATCTGGTCGCCGCCTCGGCCGAGGTCGGACGCGAGCTCGGTGTCGACTACATCAAGCTGTGGCCGGGGCAGGACGGATACGACTATCCCTTCCAGGCCGATTACACCGATCTGTGGGACAAGTCCGTCGGTGCGGTGCGTGAACTGGCGCAGTCCTTCCCCGACCTGAAGTTCGCGATCGAGTACAAGCCGCGTGAGCCCCGCAACCGTATGGTCTTCTCCTCCGTCGCCCGAACCTTGCTCGCGATCGAGGACATGGGTGTCGACAACGTCGGGATTCTCCTCGACTTCGGCCACTCGTTGTACGGCGGAGAGACCCCGGCGGAAGCGGCCAGGATGGCGATCGCTCGCGACAAGCTGTTCGCCATCGACGTCAACGACAACTTCCGCGGCTGGGACGACGACATGGTCGTCGGATCGGTGCACCTTCTGGAGACGTTCGAGTTCTTCTTCGCTCTGCGCGACGCCGGCTGGGAAGGCGTATGGCAGCTCGACCAGTTCCCCTTCAGGGAGGACTCCGTGGAGGCCGCGCGCGCGGGTATCCGCACCATGCGCGCCTTCCACCACGCACTGAACTATCTCGACCGGGACGCCCTCGCGGCGGCCCAGTCTGCGCAGGACGCACTCAGTGCCCAGCGGATCGCGAAGCAGGCGCTCTACCGCGCGCTCGCGGAGAGCGAGTCGCTGTGACCACCGTTCAGGCCACATCCGGGCCGCTTGAGGTGGACGAGTCCGCCGCCGACGTCTATCTGCAACTCAGCAAGCGACTTCGCACGGCATCCCCTTTCGAGGCGGCTGCCGAGCTGGCCCGGATATCCACCCGAATCCGCCGGGACATCCTGACGACCATTCAGGCAGCCGGTATGGGCCACGTCGGCGGAGACCTCTCCGTCACGGACCTGATGGTCACCGCCATCTGGGGTTCTCTGCGCCTCAACCCGTTCGAGCCGGATGACCCGCAGCGCGACCGGTTTGTGCTGAGCAAGGGTCACTGCGCCGCCGCACTGTACTCCACGCTCGCATCCTGCGGCTTCTTCGCACAGGAGCGTCTTGCGGACTTCATGGGTCCACTGTCCCCGCTCAACGGCCACCCGAACCGGGTCAAGGTGCCCGGCGTGGAAACCAACACCGGCCCTCTCGGCCACGGTTTCCCGGTCGCCACCGGTTGTGCACTCGGTGCAAAGCTGCGCGGCGAGTCATGGCGGACCATCGTCGTGCTCGGTGACGGTGAGATCCAGGAAGGCAGCAACTGGGAAGCGGCCATGACCGCTGCGCACTACCGCCTGGACAACCTCATCGCCGTCGTGGACCGCAACCGGTTGCAGCAGGGGGCACGCACGGAGGACACCAAGACGCTCGAACCGCTGGACCGCAAATGGGCCAGTTTCGGGTGGGAGGTCCGGGTCATCGACGGCCACGACCATCGTGCGATCAAGGAAGCCTTCGGGCCTTCGGTCGCGGGGCGCCCAGTCGCCGTGATCGCCAATACGATCAAGGGTAAGGGGATTTCGTTCATGGAAGACCGGGTCGAGTGGCACCACAAGGTGCCCACCGACGAGCAGGTTCGACTCGCTCTTGAGGAGCTGAGCCGATGACCGCGCTCGACGCGCCCGCCCTCACTTTCGACTGCCGGGCCGACTTCGCGGACGAGCTGATCACTCTCGCCCGGGCCGACGATCGGATCGTGGCGGTGTGCAACGACTCGGTCGGCTCCAGCAACCTGGTTGCCTTCCGTGAGGAGTTCCCGGACCGTCTGATCAACGTGGGCATCGCCGAACAGGATCTGGTCGGGGTGTCGGCTGGACTCGCCAATGCGGGTTACATCCCTTTCGTGTCCGCTGCGGCACCCTTTCTCACCGGCCGTGCCCTGGAGCAGATCAAGGCCGATGTCGCCTATAGCGACCGACACGTGGTCCTGTGCGGTCAGAGCCCCGGCATGGCCTACGGAGAGCTGGGGCCGACCCACCATTCGATCGAGGACCTCTCCTGGATGCGGGCGGTTCCCGGATTGCAGATCGTCGTGCCGGCCGATCCCGCGCAGACCCGCAGCGCGGTGCGGTGGGCAGCCGCGTCGGGTCTCCCGTCCTATCTGCGCATCCCCCGTTTCAAGGTGCCCGCCGTCACACCGCCCGATGCCCCCTTCGAACACGGACGGGCCCTGAGGCTGACCGAGGGCACCGACGTGACACTGATCTCCGTCGGCACCATGGTCTCCCGTGCTCTGCAAGCGGCCGATCGCCTCAAGGAGCAGGGCATATCGGCGCGCGTGGTGAACATGACCTTCGTCGAACCGCTCGACGTTCAGGAGGTCCTCGCCGCTGCTGAAGACACCGGTGCCATCGTCACCGCGGAGGAGGGCCTGGTCTCCGGAGGTCTCGGTGCGGCGGTGGCGCGTGTGGTCGCGGAGTCCCGTCCGGTGCCGGTGCGCATGCTTGGCGTGCCCACGTTCGCTCCGACCGGCAGCACCTCCTTCTTGCTGGACCACTTCGGTCTGAACGCCGCGGGCATCGTCGGCGCCGCGCGTGAGGTTCTGGGGCGGGGCTGATGGAACGGCTCGTCCTCGCTGTTGACCAGGGCACCAGCTCGACCAAGGCGCTCCTGGTCAATGCTGCCGGTCGTATCGTTGCGCGCGGTGACGCGGCGCTGTCCCAGAGCCATCCGGCACCCGGTCTCGTGGAGCAGGACGCATGTGCGCTGCTGGCCGGCGTGCAGACGGCGATCGCTGCTTGCGTGAAAGGAATCGATCCCCGAGCGGTCGTGGGGATCGGGCTGAGTACCCAGCGCGAGTCTGTGGTCCTCTGGGAGACGGGGACGGGCCGGCCGGTCGCACCATTGGTGAGCTGGCAGGACCAGCGAGGGGCCGAACGAGCCGCTCGCCTCGAAGGAACGCCGTTCGCCGACCTGGTCCGCCAACGGACCGGACTTCCGCTCGACCCCATGTTCTCCGCTTTGAAGATGGCCGCACTTCTCGATGAGCACGATCCGACCCGCGAACTCGTGAGCCGCGGTCGGTTGCGCCTCGGCACGGTCGACAGCTGGCTTGTCAACGCCATCACCGGAGCGTTCGTCACGGAGATCGGAAACGCCTCACGCACTCAGTTGCTCAACCTCCAAACCGGAGCATTCGACGAGGAACTGCTGACGGCGTTCGGCGTACCCGAGCGGGCCCTGGGGGAGGTGATCGCTTCGACCGGTCCTTTCGGACACACCAGCGGCTTCGATCCTCTGCCCGACGGCATCCCTGTTGCCGCGGTGCTGGGGGACTCGCACTCAGCGTTGTTCGCCCACGCCGGATGGCGACCGGGCGTGACCAAGGCGACATACGGCACTGGCTCGTCCGTGATGACCCTGACCTCTTCGCTCGGAGCCGCCGGAGCCATCTGCGACACCATCGCATGGTCGGTCGGCAGGCCGTCCTTCGCTCAGGAGGCGAACGTCCGCTCCAGTGGACGTACGCTGACCTGGCTGGCCGATCTTCTCGGCGCAACCGTGGAAGAGATCGTCGAGCTCGCGGAGTGCTCCGACGCCGAGGGCGTGACACTCGTCCCCGCCTTCGGCGGTATCGGGGCACCGTGGTGGGACACCAGGGCACAGCCTCTGCTCGCCGGCTTCAGTCTGGGAACCGGCCGTGGGCAAGTGGCCCGGGCCGCGCTGGAATCGGTGGCCCATCAAGTCGACGACGTGCTCGGTGCCATGACGGGGATCGACCGAGTGATGGCTGACGGCGGCCTGACGCGCAGCACGGCCCTCATGCAACTCCAGGCAGATCTCAGCGGCGTGGAAGTGGCCAGGACCCATCATCCGGATCTCTCGGCCGCCGGGGTCGCAGATCTCGCCGGACTGGTACTCGGCCTGTGGTCCACCCCCGATCTGGAAAAGCGGGCCGATGACGGTCTCGAAATCTTCACCCCCACATGGAGCGAGGACCGACGCAAGGCGGCCGCCTCGCGATGGCATGAGCGCCTGCTGGCCGCCCGCGAACTGGGGGCCCGAGGAAACGAGAGGACATCATGACAGTAGTGCCCCAGGGCCGATCCACAGCGGACAGCGCTCGCCGACGCAATCCCATCACTCTCGGCCGCGGCAGCCTCATCGCACTTGTGGTCGTGCTCGCCGCGATGCTGGCCTCCACGACCTACCGCTCCGACAGCCAGGGCGCGCCCGGTCAGGCAGCCAAGTTCGATGCCGCCAAGTACGGTGCTGCCACGTACAAGCCGAAGGTCGTTCCAGCCATCCACAAGAACGCCGTCGACCTCGCCGTCCTGCACAAGGCACTCACGGCCGACAGCACTGCGGCGGGAAAGAAGTACGGCCACCGCGACGGCACCGGCCTCTACAGCTACGCGGTCACCCTCACCGGCACGGCCGGCAAGGCCGCGAGCGGGCTGCTGCCCGTCACCGTGCCGGGCCTGGGCAAGGCCCGCGTCTCCGTCCAGATCGGGCCGGCCATCAACGGGACTGCGCTGCGTGACGCTTCCGGCTTCATCAAGTTCGGCCAGTTCGTCAACCAGGTCGACTACGCCGATGCGGGCACCGCGCTGAACAACCAGATGAAGGCAACGCTCCTTGCCCATGTGGACGCCGCCTCGCTCCAGGGCCAGAAGGTCACCGTCGTCGGTGCGACAAGCCCGCTCACCGATGACCTGCTCACGGTCACGCCGATCTCGATCGAGTCCGCGTCGTGACCGCCACGGCCTCGCGGACGCGCACCGCCTCGCGCACACCGATCCTGCAGGCTGTCGACGTCACCAAGATCTACGGCGGCACCAAGGCCCTGAAAGGTGTCGGCCTCGATGTCGCGTTCGGGCGTGTCCTGGTGCTGTTCGGCGAGAACGGTGCCGGCAAGTCGACTCTGATGAAGATCCTCAGCGGCGTCGAATCGCCCACCAGGGGGCACATCGAACTCGACGGCGAGGCAGTGCAGTTCGGCAACGCCCGTGACGCTGCCGACCGTGGAATCTCCATCATCCACCAGGAACTGAGCCTGTGCCCGAACCTGAGCATCCAGGACAACCTCTTCCTGGGACGCGAGCAGACCAGGCGCGGCCTTGTGAGCCGCACCGTCCAGCGCGAGAAGGCGAAGGCGGTTCTGGGGCGCCTGGACGAGAGCCTCGATCCCGACGGCCTGGTCAGTGATCTGCGCCTGGGACAACAGCAACTGGTGGAGATCGCCCGAGCCCTGCTGCAGAACGCACGCGTACTGATCATGGACGAGCCGACCTCGGCACTCAGCGCCCCGGAGGTCGAAGTCCTCTTCCAGGTCATCCGTGAACTCACCGCCGAAGGCGTTGCGGTGATCTACATCTCCCACCACCTCGAAGAAGCACTGGACATCGCCGACGACGTGGCCGTGCTACGGGACGGTTCGATGGTCGCGACGGCGGCGGTCGGCGATGTCGACCTCGCCTGGGTGGTCCGCACCATGGTCGGACGCGAGCAGGACAGCCTTTTCCCCATGCGTGAGCCCAGGCTCGGACCAGTCGCGGTGGAAACCGTGGACCTGTCGGTCGCCGATCCCTCCAACCCCGACCGTCTCGCAGTGGACGGTGTCTCGCTGCGGATCCGAGCAGGCGAGACAGTAGGTATCTATGGACTCATGGGAAGCGGGCGCACCGAACTCCTGGAGTGCCTGGCCGGTCGGCTGCCCGCAGCGTCGGGAGACGTCCGCCTGCACGGCGAACCGCTGACAGGCTCCATCCGTCGGCGCATCCAGGCGGGGGTCGCCCTGGTTCCGGAGGACCGTCAGCGCGACGGACTCGTCCAGACGATGAGCGTCGGTGAGAACCTGTCCCTTGCCGCCCTCACACGTTTTGTCCGACGGCTCATTGTCAGCCGTAGCCGCGAACGATCCTCGGTCGAGTCGATGATCAACGACGTCACCGTGAAGACATCCGGTGCAGACGCGCCCATCGGTTCACTGAGCGGCGGCAACCAGCAGAAGGTCGTCATCGGCAAGGCCCTGATGACCGATCCCCGGGTTCTGCTGCTCGACGAGCCTTCGCGCGGCGTGGACGTCGCTGCCAAGGCGGATGTCTTTGACGTCATGGCGCAGCAGGCGCAACGCGGACTGGCCGTGCTGTTCACCACGTCCGAGGCCGAAGAAGCGCTCCACATCCCCGACCGCCTGCTCGTCCTGGTCCGCGGACGTCTGGTCGCGGATCTACCACCCAGCAGGATCACGCGAGACCGGCTGATGAGCCTGGCCGACGGAGCAGACACCACTGAAGAGGGCCTGCAATGACCGACACTCTGACCACCGAACACGCCTCTTCCCTGCAGCAGAGCCGACAAGCCGCGGCGGAGGCCCGGCGCCTGAAGACCCTCAACTCCATCTTCGAACTCCGGGCATTCATCGCACTCGGCGTACTGATCGTCGTCTTCAGCCTTCTGTCCGACTCCTTCCTCACCGTCGACAACGTCATCACGATGACCAAGCACGTCGCGATCAACGCGGTACTCGCGCTGGGCATGCTGCTCGTCATCCTCAAAGGCGGCATCGACCTGTCGGTCGGCTCCACCGTGGGCCTCTCCGGAGTCATCGCGGGTGAAGCGCTCAAGGGGTTGCACATCAGCGCCTTCGGGGTCGTCGCCTACCCACCCGTGTGGGCAGTGGTCGTCCTGTGCCTGATGATGGGCGCCGTCGTCGGCACCCTCAACGGCATCCTCATCACCCGTCTGAACGTCGCACCTTTCATCGCCACACTGGGCATGCTCTACGTGGCACGTGGTGCGGCCCTGCTGATCTCCGGCGGCACCACCTACCCCAACCTCGGCGGCGACCCCAGCACCCACAACACGGGATTCGGCTGGATAGGCGCCGGCCGCCCGCTGGGCCTGCCGGTGGCCATCTGGATGATGATCGCGCTGGCCGTCATCGTTGCGGTGCTGCTGCGCTCCACCGCGTTCGGGCGCTGGCTGTATGCGACCGGCGGCAACGAACGAGCCACCGAACTCACCGGTGTTCCCGTCAAACGCGTCAAGACGATCGTCTACGTCGTCTCGGGTACCTGCGCCGCCCTCTCCGGAGTCATCATCGCCTCCGAACTCACCTCGGCAGCCCCACAGGCCGGCGACAGCTTCGAACTCAACGCCATCGCAGCCGTCGTCATCGGCGGTGCCGCCCTTTCCGGGGGACGCGGCAATGTACGCGGCACCCTGGTCGGCGCCTTCGTGATCGGCTTCCTGGCCGACGGCCTCGTCATCCTCGGCGTCTCCACGTTCTGGCAGACGTTCATCAAGGGCGCCGTCATCATCATCGCCGTCATCCTCGACCAGAGCCAGCAGCGGTTCCAGCGACGAGGTGCGGCCGCCTCGGCAGTCGCCGTCGCAACCGCACAGTCCGACCCGGCCGAACCAGGGCCGAACCACACCACCGCGTCCTCCGACACCTCCCGCTGAGGAAACCCACCCACAAGTTTCCCCCCACGCCTCATCCTCTTCCACTCGCGTCAGCGCTGACGCACATTCAGGAGGGCCACGTGTCCCACTCTCGACGTCACCTGCTCACCGCGGCGACCGCCGCCGTCACCGCAGGGCTGCTCCTCACTCTCAGCGCGTGCGGTTCGTCGGACGACTCCGGCACGGGCACCAAGGCCCCGAACTCGAACAAGAGCAACCTGATCGCCATCATCACCCCGTCGCCGGACAATCCCTTCTTCAAGGCTGAAGGGGAGGCGGCCAAGGCCAAGGCCGAGAGCATGGGCTACAAGACCTCCGTGGCCTCACACGACGACGACCCGAACAAGCAGAGTGAACTGGTCGACGCCGCCATCTCCCGCCATGCAGCGGCGATCATCCTCGACAACGCCGGAGCTGACGCGTCGATCGGCCCTGTCCAGAAGGCGGCGAAGGCGGGAATCCCCGTTCTCCTCATCGACCGGGAGATCAACAAGACCGGCGTCGCCAAGGCGCAGATCGTGTCCAACAACTCCCAGGGTGCTCAGATCGCCGCTCAGGAGTTCGTCAAGGGCATGAAGGAGAAGGGCAACTACGTCGAACTCACCGGTAAGGCATCCGACACCAACGCCGGTGTCCGCTCCAAGGGCTACAACGACGTCATCTCCCAGTACCCGGGCATGAAGAGGGTCGCCCAGCAGTCCGCCAACTGGGACCAGCAGGAGGCTTTCAGCAAGATGGAGACCATCCTCCAGCGCAACCCGAACATACAGGGTGTCATCGCCGGCAACGACACCATGGCCCTCGGGGCGCTCGCGGCCCTGAAGTCCGCGAAGAAGACGGGTGTGGTCGTCGTAGGCTTCGATGGAAGCCCCGACGCCATCGCTCAGATCAAGTCCGGCGCGATGCTGGCCACCGCTCTGCAGCCGGCAGCCCTCGGAGCCCAGCAGGCCGTGGAGCAGGCAGACAAGTTCATCAAGACCGGCAAGACCGGGCAGCCGGAGAAGCAGTCCATCGACTGTGAACTGGTCACCAAGGCAAATGCCGACGACTTCGGAGTGTTCGCCAGGAAGTAGAAAACCAGTCAACGGTACGGGGCGAAGGCGACAAAACACGCTTTGCCCCGTAACCATTCAACTCCAGCCTGTATAATCAGATACTTCGGACAACCGTTTACGCGCCAGAGGAGACAGGACTCACCGGTGGTGATCGCTTCCAAGCCGAGCCAGGATCACCTGCGACTACTCGTCAAAGTAGCTCGCATGTATCACGAGCGTGGGCTGCGGCAGCCCGAGATCGCCTCACAACTCAACATGTCCCAGCCGCGGGTCTCCCGTCTACTGAAAGAGGCAGCGGACCGGAACATAGTTCGCACAGTCGTGGTCTCCCCCGACGGAATTCACGCTGAAATCGAAGAGGCACTGATCGAGCGGTACGAACTCCGGGACGCCGTCATCGTGGACACCGAAGGCACGGGAACGGATGTCATCCCTGCTCTTGCCGCTGCCACGGCAACGTATCTGGACGCCACCCTCAAGGGCGGTGACGTCATCGGCATTTCGTCCTGGAGCGCGACGCTACTTGAGGCAGTCAACGTCATGCACGCCAAGAACCCGCCCGTGGCAGAGGACGTGGTTCAGATCGTCGGAGGCTCCGGAAGCCCTGAAGTCCAACTCCACGCCACCCGGCTCACCGGCCGCCTGGCCGAACTCACCGGGGCTCGGCCCGTTTTTGCACCGTCCGCCGCTCTCGTGGGCAGCCGTGAACTGCGCGACCTCCTGTCACAGGAGCCCGCAGTGGCTGCCGTGATGAAGGCGTGGTCCCGCCTCACGCTCGCCCTGGTAGGCATCGGGACCCTGGACCCCTCTCCGCTGCTGCGTCGCTCCGGAAATGCGATTGCCGCAGACGAACAACGCCAACTTGAGGAACTGGGAGCAGTCGGCGACGTCTGTACACGCTATTTCGACGCGGAGGGTCGTGCCGTAGCCGCCCCCTTCAACGATCGCATCATCGGCATCGCCCCGGAACAACTAAGAAGCATTGATCGTCGAATCGGAGTCGCCGGCGGTATGGCGAAACTGGCAGCCATTCGAGGGGCTGTCCGAGGTGGTTGGGTCAATATCCTCATCACCGACATCGAAGTTGCCCGCGCCCTTTTGAACCGCCGTTAGAGCTGTGACCATATAGGTTCGCCGGGTTGCTGTTGACATGAAGTGTTCGATAAAACGCATGTACTGGTGTGATCCGGCAGCATCGCCACGGTTACGCCGCAGGCTTTCGCCGTCGCCTCCCCACTGACGCGCCAAGTCGGCTACGGAGTCAGCCCGTTCAAGGAGCGGACTGGTGGTCCACGTGGACGCCCGCCCGTAGCTCGCATAGTTCGCATCGCCGCGCCTGAAGCCGCGAAATCAGCTCCTTGTGATGGGCGGTAGCAGCGCTTGGCCGACGGTCATCAAGGACCGCTTTTTTCCGCCGTTTCAGGGGAATACCGCCCGAATCATGCGACCAGTGAGGTTTTCTCAACGGTGATCACTTCCAGATTCCGTTGAGGACGAGGGCGGCCCTGGCGATGTCGCCGATCCGACTGGGGCTGAGCGTGACGTATTGCAGGGTGCGCCATCGCTGTTTGAGCTCGGCGGCGGTGCGCTCGCCCAGGGCTC
>NZ_JBSGBN010000106.1:0-32774 GCF_053601275.1 Streptomyces sp. NPDC004752
TCGGACACTGGTCCGGAACTACACCATCGGCATTACCTCTCCGATCCACATTGCGGTGCATTTCACTCGTAATCGTGCGCCATCGTGTCGCACGCTCTCACAGAACCGTACGTAACAGTGGCCCATTACACGGCTCTTGTCGTCCTGATCATCAGGCCGCCACCGCATCGGTGGTCAGGCGCCAGTGCGCGAACATGCGGGGGTACCGTCGGGCGATCTTGGCGCTTGGTGTGTCCCATGCCCGGCTGCGACCGGCTCGCCTTCAACGGCACGATCATCGAGACCGGCACCGACTCCGGGGCGAGGACAAGCGGATCGTGTGCAAGGTGAGTGACGGGGGCCGACTGACCGATCCGCTCGCGGGCCGCCCGCCGCCCGCCGCCCGACCAGGACCAGCCGGACGGTCGCAGGCTACTGCTGGCGCACCACGTCGCGGACCTGGTGCGCCACCACACCGGCCCGCAACGTCACGGCCATCCGCTTCTACTTCGCCCGCTGACCGACCGAGTACCGAGCGCCGGTGCCGGACATGGCCTGCCGGAACGTGTCCGTGGGTAGGAACAGAGTGCGCATGTGCAACCGATACACTGCGCGGCGCGTCCGTAACTTCAGTCGCCAATCGGGGGAGTAGAGACTCTTGAACGCCTGGAATCCGCAGGGTCCGCAGCCCCACGACCCGTACGGTCACAATGTGCCCCCTGCCCCTCAGGGGCCGCCCCCTCCCTACAACATGCCGCCACAGGGCGCTCCCTACAACATGCCGCCGCAGGGCGGTTATCCACCCCACCACGGTTATCCGCCCCACTACGGATATCCGTATCCCATGCCGCAGCCGGTGCGTCGCGTGGGACCGATCCGCAGGCTGTGGCGCACCGTTGGGCCCATCGCGGTCGGCCGTAAGGTCTTCCTGCCGTCGCGGCCGGGCAGGGTCGACGACGAACTCGTCGCCCGCATCCAGAAGATCCGCACGGTCGTCGGTCTGGCCGCCGTCGCATGGGTGATGTTCTCCTACAAACTCGCCCAGTCCGCCGGGGACATCGCCGACGACCGCCTCAACCAGGGCTGGATCAACGTTCTCGTGCTGTCGGTGACCTTCCCGGTGATCGTGGCCGGACTGATCGCCGCGGCCCGTCCGCCCGCCCGGCGGGAGCTGTTGCGGCGCTCGGCCAGGCCGTTCGGCGCGATCGTGGCGATCATCGCCGGAGTGGCCGTGTTCCCGGCGTCCGTGCTCACCGGGTTCGCCGGCGGACGGTTCGCCACGAACCCCGTGATGACGGTGGTGACTTCGGTTGTCACCATCCTCACGTTCGTGTGGGTGCTTCCGTTCGTCATCTACGGCTTCGGGATGTCTCTCGTCCACGTCTTCCGTGCCGCGGACATCCACGAGACGGTGCCGCCGCTGGCGGCGCTGGTGCTCGTGTGGGAGATGGCGCTGGTCGACCTGTTCACCGGCGCCTACGAGACGCTGCCCGGACCGGTTCGGGCCCTGGTCATGCTCGGAGCCCCGGTCTCGGTGACCGCCGTCGCCCTCTGGGAACTGCGCCGACTCCGCGTCAACTACGGCATCAGGCTACGCGACGCACTCATGCGCTGAACTCCCTTGCCCCGGGGGACCGGAAGCGGCGCGTCAGCCGTCGCTCCGGTCCCCGCAACCCTTGAGGTACGGCGCGGTGCAGCCACGGCTCGCTCAGGCTCTCCCTTTCAGGCGCCGCTGTCGACCGGCAAGAACGCGCCGGTCAGAGCGGGCGACGTCAATGTTGTTCGTCATGACGACAGTGTCAGGCCGGCCCTCGGCCCAGTCCCCGAAGACGAACCTCACGTGGGGCCTCGTTCACGCGAGGCCCCACGACGGGATCAGATGGTGAGGACGAGCTTGCCCTGGAGGTGGCCGGCGTCGAGCAGCCGGTGTGCCTCGGCGATGCGCTCGAACGGGAACGTCTCCTGCACATGGACCCGGAGCCTGCCCTGTTCGACGAGTTCGACGAGACACCGCAGGGCGACCGGATCGGGGTCGACCGCGATGCCGCTGAAGCGCATGCCGGCCGCCTCGTACTTGGCGGCGAGCTCCGAATTCTCCTCGGCGACCGCCGTCACCAGGTGACCGCCTGGGCGGAGCACTTCGAGCGACCGCTCGACGGTGTCGCCGCCGATCGTGTCGAGCACGACGTCGATGTCGCGGACCGCCTCGGTGAAGTCGACCGCCTTGTAGTCGATCACCTCGTCGGCGCCGAACCCCTCGACAAACTTCCGCTTGCTCCCGCTGGCGGTGGCGATCACGTGCGCGCCGAGCGCTTTCGCGATCTGGATCGCGACGTGGCCGACCCCGCCACCGCCGCCGTGGACCAGGACGCGGTCGCCCTCGGTCACGCCGCCGAGGTCGACGAGGCCCTGCCACGCCGTCAGCCCGACGACCGGCAGCGCCGACGCCTCGACGTGCGAGAGCGACGCCGGCTTGCGTGCCAGGTGCAACGCCGGTGCCGACACGACCTCGGCGTACGCGCTCGCCGCCCGCGGGAACAGCGGCATTCCGAACACCTCGTCACCGGGCCTGAACCGCCATGTCTGCGGCGCCTCCTCGACCACGCCGCTGATGTCCCAGCCGAGGATGAACGGCGGCCGGCCGATCAGCGGGAACTCACCGGCGCGCAGGCGCGCCTCCAGCGGGTTCAGCCCGATCGCCTTGACGCGGACGAGAACCTCGGTCGGGAGGGGCTGGGGCTCGGGCGCGTCCACGATGGTGAGCACCTCGGGGCCGCCGAGCGCCTGCTGGGTGATGACTCGCATGACTCTCCTGGCTTTGAAGGGGGGAGAGAACCCAGGCTATGCATCCGATAGGAACCAGCAGGTACCTTTGGCGCCATGAGCGGTTTTGGTCCCGGTGACACCTTTCTCGCCGACTGTCCGGCGCGTCTGGCGGTCGAGCTGATCGCCGACAAGTGGACGGTGGTCGTGCTCTACGGCCTCAGCAAGGGCCCGGTGCGCCATGGCGAGCTGATCGAGCTGATCGGCGGCATCTCCCGCAAGATGCTCACCCAGACGCTCCGACGGCTTGAGGCGCACGGACTCGTCAGCCGCCACGCCTACGCCGAGGTGCCGCCCCGTGTCGAGTACGAGCTCACCCAGCTCGGGGCGACACTGATCGATCCGATCCACATGCTCACCGAGTGGGCGCGGGCGAACGGCGACGCAGTGCTCGATGCGCTCGCCGCCGATCCGCTCATGACGCGAGCCGCGCCGCCGCAAACCCGGCAAGCTGCACGGTGACGACGGGTACGACTATCGCCACCTGTGGCAATGGCTCGTCCAAAGTCAGCTCTGGTCCTCGGACGAGGGGTAGATCCGCCACAGCTGGGAGAGGTTGGGTCCGCCCCACATACGGGTCAGACCCACCAACCGGTCGTTGCCCTGGAGATGGTCGGCGATGGCCAGGGCGTAGCGCGGGTGCACGACCGAGACCATGTAGAAGTCATTGCCTCCCTCTGCGTGGGAGACCAGCCGCCAGTGCTGGTTGAGGCTGTCCGTGCGTTCCTGAAGGGTCACGGTGTCCGGCGGGTTGGCCCCTGCGGTCAGACAACGGTGGTTGGTGTACGACTCGATACGCACGGTGCCGTCGGCATTCTGCCGCAGGAACCACCGGTGCGAGTTGTTGTCCTTGGCGAATGGATCCTGCGCCCAGGTCTGGGTGTGGTTGCCGACACCGTCATGCCAGTCGTTGCACATGAAGTAGGTGCCGGTGACGTGGTGGGTCATCGTCACCGGTCCGCCCGCGAGCAATACGAGGTCGGTCAAGGCAGTTGCTCCTCAGCTTCGAGAGTTCTTCACCGGACAGGGGCGCCCCTGGGAACTCAACGTAGCCAACCGGCTGTTGCTCCACAGCCAGGCGAACCGGCCCTTTCGTGAAGCCGGAACCTTGTCCGGGAGATTTCGAACGGGTGGACGGCACTATGTGGACGGCGCTACTCGAAGCACCTGACCGAGCGTCACCCACATGTCCCGCACGCGGTGCAACGGTGTGGCAGGGCACCGATGGATTCGAACGGGCAGGGCGAACGACCCGCGGCAGACGAGACTGGCAACAACGAGAAACTCACAGCCGTCCCAACACGTCGGCTGTCTCATACTGTGTGCGGCTACGACCAGCAAGGTCCACCAGCCGGCTGCAAAGGACACCGCCAACGTGTCAGCGACCGTCGCCCTGGCGATACCGAAGTCGATCAGACTAGGACCGTCGACCGTGACCGGGACCAGCCGGGCCGCCACGCCGGATTCGCCCTGCAACCGCACAGGCCCGTTGGGAGTCGTGATCACGTGGCAGGGAAAAGGATTGGACGGGGTGATGCGCGGGCTTGTAGCTTGCAGTGGACCGTGACACCGCCCGAGGAGGTGAGACCCATGAACGCAGTATCGACGTGGGTGCTCCCCCTTCCCGTCGCGGCCGGGCGATTGACGTAGGTGTCGCCGGGAGCGCCTCCACGACAAGGCACTCCCGAAAGGCAACACCTATGAACTCTCCGCAGTTCACCGCCGAGCCGTCCTCGAATGATCCGGTCGAGCGCGACTTCACCGTGGGCGATGTCCCCGGACTCCGGTCGTCGGCCTCCGGCGCCGATCGCGCGCCCCTCATGTTCGACGTGATCATTGCCGGGTGTGGGCCGACTGGCGCGATGCTGGCCGCCGAACTGCGCCTGCACGATGTGCGGGTACTCGTTCTGGAGAAGGAAACCGAGCCCGTGTCGTTCGTCCGCATCGTCGGTCTGCATATTCGCAGTCTCGAGCTGATGGCAATGCGCGGACTCCTGGATCGCATTCGCGAACACGGAAGACAGCGTCCGGCCGGCGGATTCTTCGCCGCCATCAACAAACCCGCGCCCCAGGGCCTTGATTCCGCGCACGCCTATCTGCTGGGCATCCCGCAGCCGGTCATCGTTCGCCTGCTCGAAGAACATGCGACCCAACTGGGTGCGCAGGTCCGGCGCGGTTGCACGGTGGCCGATGTCGAGCAGCACGACGAGGGTGTGACCGTCGAGCTGGCCGACGGCGAACAACTGCGTTCGCGCTATCTCGTCGGCTGTGACGGCGGGCGCAGTACGGTGCGCAAACTGCTCGGCGTCGGCTTCCCCGGCGAGCCCTCGCGGACCGAGACGCTGATGGGCGAGATGGAAGTGGGGGTGCCGCAGGAGGAGATCGCCGCCAAGGTGACCGAAATCGGCAAGACCGATAAGCGATTCTGGCTCAGGCCCTTCGGCAAAGGGGCATACAGCGTCGTAGTACCCGCCGCGGGAGTCAGCGATCGCACGGAACCGCCCACCCTCGAAGATTTCAAACAACAGCTGCGCGCCGTCGCCGGAACGGATTTCGGCGTGCACTCCCCGCGCTGGTTGTCCCGCTTCGGGGATGCCACCCGGCTGGCCGAACGTTATCGGGTCGGGCGGGTGCTGCTCGCCGGTGATGCGGCACACATCCATCCACCCACCGGCGGACAGGGCCTCAACCTGGGCGTTCAGGACGCATTCAACCTCGGCTGGAAACTGGCCGCACAGATCCGCGGCTGGGCGCCAAAAACACTGCTGGACACCTACCAGGCCGAACGCCATCCGGTCGCCGAGGACGTGCTGGACAACACCCGCGCCCAGATGGAACTGCACTCCACCGAACCGGGCCCGCAGGCCGTGCGCAGGTTGCTCACCGAACTGATGGACTTCGACGAGGTGAACCGCTATCTGATCGAGAAAATCACCGCGATCGGCATCCGCTACGACTTCGGCGCAGGCCCCGACCTGCTCGGCCGCCGCCTGCCCGACATCGATGTGAAACAGGGCCACCTCTACGGTCTGCTGCATCGCGGCCGCGGCCTGCTGCTGGACCGCACCGAACGCCTGACCGTCGGCGGCTGGTCAGACCGGGTCGATTACCTCGCGGACCCCACTGCGGCACTGGAGGTTCCGTGCGTCCTGCTACGCCCCGACGGCCACGTCGCCTGGATCGGCGACGATCAGCAGGACCTGGACGACCACCTCTCCCGCTGGTTCGGCAAGCCCGCCAACTGATTTCGCCCGAGCAACCGAAAAGGCCCGGTGAGGAGGATCGGAACGGCCCGTAGCGACTGGCCATCGGAAGGCTGAAGGCAGCATCAGCCGCGGTGCTCTGGCGTCAGGGTCGGCCCGCGAGGAGGGTCAGCCTCCGAGTGACGACCGGAAGACGGCGATAGAGCACCGCGGAGTGGATCGGCGCAGGCGGCCGTGCGTTCGTCCAACGGCCGTCTGTCGAACAGGAACGACGAGGGCACCCGGATCCCCAACTGCCCGTTTCGGCCGTACATTTTCCCGTTCACCGTCTGCTGGCGTTCGCTTTGCCCTGACAGGACGCTTTACGAACGGGAGGTGGGCGACTTGGCCCTCATCGGGCTCGTCCGCGCCAGCACGGACAAGCGCAATCCCGGCGGGTGCTGCCCGCTCGCACCGCTTCGTCGTGCAGGGCGAGCAGCCCTTCCACGGCGACCACGTCGTTGGCCTGGTCGACGTAGTGGCCGCCGGGCATGCAGGCACGGGCGATCACCGGTGCCGTGGCGGCGAAGGCGCCCATCGTGTTCACCACCACCCGCGGGCGCTCCCGGACGATCTCGTCCGCGATCCGCTCGGCCGAGTCGGCGACGACGACCTTTGCGTCCCCGGGCAGACCGGCTTCGGCCCCGGCGGCGACCATCCGCTCCCGGCTGCGCCCGACCGGCACGACCGTCAGCCCCCGCGCGGCCAGTCGCGCGGTCACGCCCCGGCCCACACGGCCGGTCGCCCCGACTATCCATATCTCGTTGTTCGTCCTGCTCTCGCCTGTCGTCCCGCCGGTCCTGCTGGTCTCGGTCATGCGAACGTCACCCCGCCTGCTCCGGGTCACGCCGGGGACGGGCGTCCCCAGTGATGACACAGTGTGTCGTGAGCGCAGGCTAGCACTGACGACACAGTGGGACATCACCTGTTACAGTCGACCTGTGGCGAGGTGGGATCCGGGTGCCGAGCAGCGCCTGAAGCGGGCGGCTCTGGGGCTGTACCTGGAGCGCGGCTACGACAACGTGACGGTGACTCATATCGCCGAGCGGGCCGGACTCACCCGGCGCTCCTACTTCCGTTACTTCCCGGACAAGCGCGAGGTCCTGTTCGCCGGTTCGGAGCGCCTGCCCCCGGCACTGGCGGAGGCGGTCCTGACGGCAGACCCGGATGCGGCTCCGCTCACTGGCGTCCTCGACGCGCTGGCGCGAGTCGGTGCCCAGCTCGTCGAGCAGCTGGACGGCGCGGCGGAGCGCCGGGCGGTGATCGATGCCAGCCCGGAGTTGCAGGAGCGCGAACGGACCAAGACGGCCGCGATCACCGAGGCGATCCGCGATGCCCTGATGCAGCGTCAGGTGAACGCCGGGACGGCCGAACTGGTCGCACAGCTCGCCACGGTGGCCTGCAACAACGCCTTCCGGCGCTGGATCGAGGCCAAGGGACATGCGAGTTTCGGCAGCTGCCTGGACGCGGTGACCGACGAACTGCGAGCCGCCCTCACCGGGACGTGAGCGGGGTCCTGGCGAGCGGAGTGTCGTCGTCGGCCGGCCCGGGACGTCGGCGGGTCCGAGCACGTGCTGATGGCGTGGGGGAAGGGGCAGGCCGTCGAGCAGGTGGTGGACGGCGGCGGCTGGGCCGGGCACAACGAACCGGGCGGGAGCGCACCCTGCCGCTGTGACATCGGAGGGACCGTCGCGTCATGCCGTCCGCCCAGCCGCCCCGACTCCGGGTGACCCTGTCCGACGGCCGGGAACTGCGGGGCCGGCTGCACGCGTGGGGGCAGTTCCCGAAAGCCGGGTGGATGGCCTGGGCCTGGAAGTTCCGGCGCACTCCGGGCCTCGTCGGCTGCCCCGGCGGGTTCGTCTCGGTGGCGTTCGACGGCTCGGTCACTTCTCGTGGCGTGCCGTGATCTCCGCCGCGTTGGCGCGGATCCATTGCAGCAGCGGGTCCAGCGCCGTCGCCGCGCCGCGGCCCAGTCTGGTGACCGAGTACGTCACCGATGGCGGTTGTCCCGTGCCGACCTGGCGGTGCACCAGGCCGTCGTGCTGGAGTGATCGGAGCGTGGCCGCGAGGCTCTTGTCGCTGATTCCCGCGACCACCGTGCGTAGCTCGTGATAGCGGAGCGGTTCGGCCAGCAGTGCCGTGAGGACCAGGATCGTCCACCGGCCGGCGAGGTGCCCCAGCACCACGCGCGCCGGGCAGTCCTTGTGAAACACGTCACCCATCACACCTCTCCCGGGCTCCTGGACAGCGCGCTCACCGCCGGGTGAGCACCGCACCACGAGGTGAGCGCCTTCCGCCGCACCTGCACTTTCCCTAGGTTAGCGACCTGCTCACGACCGAGGAGGAAGAGTGCCATCGACCACACTCATCACCGGCGCCGCCCGTGGCCTGGGGGCGGCCATCGCGCGGCAACTGGGAACACGCGGACACCATGTGATCGTCAACTACCGCACCGGTGCCGCCGACGCGGCCGGAATCGTGCGTGACATCGAGGCCGCCGGCGGCAGCGCGTCGAGCGCCGGGGCCGACGTCACCGACCCGTCCGCCGTCGATGAGTTGGTGACCGGGATCCTCGCTGCCCACGGGCGGATCGACACAGTCGTCGTCAATGCCAATACCGTTCCGCCGCCGTTCGCTGCACTGGCCTACCTGTCGTGGGCGGCCTTCGAGGCCAAGGTCACCGGCGAGCTTGCCGGTGCCTTCCACATCACCAAGCGCGTTCTCGCGCCCATGCGGGCGCAGGGCGCGGGTCGGATCATCTACATCGGCAGCACCGCTGCGGACTACGTCGGCGAAGGCCGGCTCGCGCATGGCACAGCGAAATCCGCGCTGGCCACCTTCGCCCGCCACGTCGCTGCGGAGAGCGCGCGCGACGGCGTCAGCGTGCTCGTCGTCGCGCCCGGGGCGGTCCGGACGCCGGCCACCGACCCAGTTCTGTCCGGCGAGCGCGGCGCTGTCCTCGCCCGCGAGTCCGTGCTGGGCCGGGTGCTTGAGCCCGAAGATGTCGCCGCCGCGGTGGCACTGGCCGCCGACCCCGCACTCCGCGTGGCCACCGGCTCGACCCTGCGGGTCGACGGCGGCTGGTCGGTCCTGGTCGGCGGCCCGGCCAGCTGAGCACTCACGCCCGGATCGAACGGCCGCCGACTGCGCGCGGGACGCGCATCCGGATCCAACTTGCCGCAGGGGTTCCTGGCAGCTTCGGACTGCACAGGGGAAGCTGCCTCGGGAAGGTGTGGTGTTTGGCCCATGAGCACGCTTGCTCACCCAGGTATCGGCCGGCCGCGACTACGCCGGCAACCTCATAGGCTCGGCCGCGAAGAAAGGTGACTCACCCTGCGAATCGTCTCCCGCCCGCAGCGTTCGGTCTGCGGGCGTGCCCACCGGCGTGCCCATGGGCTCCCCCTCGCGGGGCCGTAATGCCACCTCGGCCGTCTGGACGGATGGTCGTGGCCGTGTACCAGCACTCGTCCGCAGCAGGGCACCGGCATCGTTCCCCGAGGTCGCGCAGCCGCGCCCCCTTGCGGCCCGGTGGACGGCATCAGGCCGGCATACCCGGCTCGGCAAGGCCGCTTTCGTAGGCGATGATGACCAGTTGGGCACGGTCGCGGGCATTCAGCTTGGACAGGAGGCTGCTCACATGGGTTTTCACGGTGGGCAGGCTGATCACCAGGCGTTGGGCGATCTCGGCGTTCGACAGTCCGTTCGCGATCAGCACGAGTACCTCTTGTTCGCGCTTGGTGAGGCCGACGAGCCGCGGGGTCGGCCGTGGCGTTTCGTTGCCGCGGGAGAAGTTCTCGATGAGGCGGCGTATGACCGTCGGCGCCAGGACGCCCTCTCCGGTGGCGATGACGCGGATACCGGCGACCAGATCCGAGGGCGTAGCATCCTTCAGCATGAATCCGCTCGCGCCCGCCTGGAGGGCCGGGTAGACATACTCGTCCATGTCGAACATCGTCAGCGCCAGTACTCGTACGCCAGTCATGGTCTTGTCAGAGCAGATTTCCCGCGTGGCGGTCACGCCGTCCATGACGGGCATGCGCAGATCCATCAGGACGACGTCCGGTCTGAGTTCCCGGGCGAGTTCCACCGCCCGGGCGCCGTCACCGGCCTCGCCGACGGTTTCCATCCCTGGTGTCGCATCGATGAGGACGCGGAAGCTTCCGCGCAACAACGCCTGATCGTCCGCGATCAACACCCGGACCGCCTCGGTCATCCCTCATTCCCCGCAAACTGCCCGTCACCCGCCACCCGTCGAATTCCGCAATTCTAGCAGTCAACTCCCTCTGCTTTTAGGCTTGTTGAAGACGAAGGTGCAGACAAGAGCCGCTCTGTTCGGTCCATGACCTGTCTGGGGAGCCCACGGGGCACATATCCCGCGGGCTCGGGGCATGTGCCTCAAGCCCGTCCGGTCATGCGTCCCAACGTCGGTGGCGCAGACAGCCGAGTGCCAGCGCCGCAACGGTCCATATGAGAAGCACAGCGAATCCGGTGAAGGGGTGGTTCGAGTCGACCGTGAGCATCCGCATGCCGGCCCGGTCGGGAAAGTACCGCACCATCTCCTTCGTCGCTCCGATGACGGACAGGATCTGGGATCCGGCGAGCACCATCGGCAGCAGGACGGCAAGCGGGACGACGGCGCTGCGGGCCGTCGCGGCCACCCCTGCCGAGAACAGGCTCATCAGCGTCAGATAGACCACGGCGCCGGCGAGGGCCCGGGGGACACCGCTCGCATCGACAGCGGCGCCGTGGGGGCCCAGGGCGAACTGCGTGAGCAGGTAGCTGACGATGGTGACGGGGATCGCGACGGCCGCGGCGGCGACAGCGGTGACGGCCATCTTCGCCGCGTAGAGTCGGCCCCGCCGGGGCACGGCGAGCAGCGAGACCCGCATCATGCCCGACGAGTACTCGCTGGAGACGATGAGCACGGCGAACACGATCAGCGCGAGCTGGCCGTGGAGGATGCCGTCCAGCCCTGCCTGCTCGGGGGTGAAGTCGGAGCGGAGTCCGGGGCTGTCGGATTCGATCGCGCCCCTCGCGGACCAGCCGCCCAGGGCGGCGATGAAAAGGCTGGCGGGAGCGAACAGCAGCAGGGCGACGAACGTGCCGCGGATGCCTCGCAGTTTGGTGAACTCTGCCCGTATGGCCGCGGCCGTCTCAGACATGGGTGGTGCTTCCTCCGTTGCCGATGAGCTTGAGGAAGGCGTCCTCAAGCGATCCGGTGTGGGTGCTCAACTCTTCGAGCGGGAGACCATGGGTTGCGGCCAGCCGATTGATCTCGGCCGGTGTCATGCCTTCGACCTCCAGGCTGCCGTCCTGTGCGCGGCGCAGCGAGGCTCCCTTGCGCTCCAGTTCCTGGTGCAGGCGGACGGATCCGGGGGTTCGCACGCGTACGTACGTCCGTCCATGGTCCCGGATGAAGTCCGACATGCTGGTCTCCGCCAGCATCTGTCCGCGGCTGATGACGATCAGGTGGTCCGCGACCATGGACATCTCGGTCATCAGGTGGCTGGAGACGAGGACGGTCCGGCCCTCGGCTGCCATCGAGCGCAACAGCCGGCGCAGCCACCGGATGCCCTCCGCGTCCAGGCCGTTGACCGGTTCGTCGAGTACCAGGACGGGCGGGTCGCCGAGCAGGGCCGAGGCCAGGCCGAGCCGCTGTCCCATGCCGAGGGAGAACGTGCCGATCCGCTGCCGGGCCGCTCCGGTGAGACCGACCGTCTCCAGGACCTCCGCGACCCGTTGCCGGGCGATCCGGTTGCTCTGCGCGAGCCAGCGCAGATGGGCGGCGGCGGTCATGCTGCGGTGCGGGACCGCCGTCTCCAGCAGGGCACCGATCTGCCGGGCGGGGTACTTCAGCTCGTGATAGGTGTGACCGTTGATGCGGGCGGATCCGGCGCCCGGGCGGGTGAGGCCGAGCAGCATCCGCATCGTCGTGGACTTGCCGGCCCCGTTGGGGCCCAGGAATCCGGTGATGGCTCCTGACCGCACCGTGAAGGTGAGGCCGGCCACGACAGTGTTCTGCCCGTACCGCTTCGTCAGGTCTTGGACGTCGATCACATCAGGAGTGTCGTCGGGCACGCCCGTCGGCCGCATCGGTCCGGGGACGGGATTCCCGGACGCTCTTCGAGAGGCCGAACCCATACTTGCGAATGAGTTCCGGCTCAGTACGGCAGTGTCGCCAGGACCTGGAAACCACCGCCCGACCGCGGCCCGGCGCTGAAGGCGCCCCCGTGCGCGGCGACCCGCTCCTTCATCCCGACCAGGCCCATGCCGCCGTCGGGCACGGTCGGCCGGTGCCCCGGGCCAGGGCCTTCGTCGGTGACGCCGATCGACAACGTTCCCTGCTCCGCAGTGAGATGCACCCGGCAGCGGGTGGGCGCGGCGTGCTTGACGACGTTGGTCAGCGCCTCCTGGACGATCCGGAACGCGGACAGTGCGACACCGTCCGGGGGCTCTTCCGCGTACCGGGCCCGCAGGTCGACGCGGACTCCGGCCGCCTCGGTCGTACGCACCAGGGCCGGCAGGTCCGCCAGTCCAGGGACCGGCCCCAGGTCGTCGGCGCCGCCGTCCTGCTCCCGGCGCAGCACCTTGAGGGTGGCCCGCATGTCGCGCAGTGCCCGACGGCTGACGTCCTCGATCACCGCCAGGGCCTCCCTCGCCTCCTCCGGGCGGGTGGCGATCACGTGGTTGGCGACTCCCGCCTTGATCGCGATCAGGCCCACGCTGTGCGTGACGACGTCGTGGATGTCGCGGGCGATGCGCAGGCGTTCCTCGGTCTTCGCCTGCTCGGCCGCGTGCTCGATGGCGCGTCGCAGGCCCTCCCGCCGTTCCCGGACGGCGGCCCCCGTCGCCCAGGTGGCACCGAGGACGAGCAGGGCGAACACCATCTGCACTGCCTTGCTGCCGCCCTGGTAACCCTGTCCACCCGACACTGTCATCAGGGTCACACCTGCCGCGCACAGCCCGGCGATGAGAACCGCGGACAGCCTTGGTTGCCGCCTCCTGGTCGTGGCCACCAGGTACAGGGCGTACGCGGTGGCGAGAAACGGGCTCGGTCCGACCCCGGCGGCCAGCGCCAAGCAGGCGGCGGTCAGCACAAACCCGAAGACCGGGACGGGCCACAGCCTCCGTACGACCAGCGGCAGCGCGCTGCTCAGGGACAGCAGCCACACGGCGGTACCGCTCACCTCGCCGCCGGTGACCGGCCGCAGTACCGACACCTGGGGGAGTAGGACGAACCCCAGCGCGGCCAGCGCATCGAGCATGATCAGGTATCGACGAGGGACATCACCCATGGTGTGAACGTATGGGGTCGGTTCGAGGCACGTCCAACGCCCGGCGAGGATCGAGGCGTGTTTCCATGCGCCGCACATCCCCTGTTACGGCTTGCCGAAAGCCGAGCCCATGTCGTCCGGCGCGCAACCGATCTCTGCGCATGGCCGCCAACATCCGTGTTCCGGCGGCCTGTCCACCGCGCCGCACGGCATGCCGGCAGTGGCTCCTGGCCGGTACCCGGGCCGAGGAACCGTTCCTCACCGACGGCATCATGAGCGAGATTTTCGCGAGACGCCCCGGTCAGGCTTCGTCGGTCTGTCGTGATGGCCTCCTGTCGACGATCACGTAATTGCATGACCGCCGACACCTCCAGTTGAATGTCGCATGGCGCAGGCGGTACAGGGGACGGGGGAGCCAAGTGAGCAGCGCGGGTGACGGTACGCCTTCGGGGCGGCGGATGAGTGTGGGGGAGATTGCCGCGTTGGTCTCGGCGGTCACCGCCGTTGTCGGGCTTCTGTTAGCGGTGTTCGGAGTACCGCTCGTAGGTGGTTCATCACCCAACCGGCCCCTCGCCAACGGTGCCGGTGCCCCTGCGACATCGGCCGTTTCCGAAGCGCCGGCCCCATCCGCATCGACCACGCCGGCCGGTCCGCAGGCGTCTCCTCCGCCCGCGTTGCCAAGTGGCTGGCGCCGTGTCAGCGCACCCGGCCTCAGCGTCACCTTCGCCGTTCCGGACGGCTGGACTCAGGTGGTCGACAGCGATCTCCAGAGCAACTGGCGCTCCCCGGACAAGGACCATGATATGAGCGTCAAGCGGGACTCCTCGTACGGATCGACGCCCGAGGCCGCCTCTGCCGGACAGCTCGCCTGGTACCGCGACACGGCCAAGTCCTCGATGGCCGACCTCAAGGTCGTCACCCGCCCGACTAGGCAGAGCGGCAAGGACGCTCTCTGGCTGGAGATCGACTACCGCTGGGCCGGCCAGGCCGAACCCCGCAAGCGTGTCGAGCTGTTCGTCGCGGGCAAGGCAAGCCATGTCTACCAGCTGCTCTTCGACACCGCTGCCACGCCCAAGAAGCTGGCGGCCCAGCGGCAACTGTTCGCTGCCGCACGCGACCAGTTGCTGATCGACACGAGTACGCCGACGTCGTAGGTGGTCCCCGACGATGTCGGCATATCTGCCGAAGACACGTGTGGCTGATGTGATGGGTTGCGTCCAGGGGAATGGTGTACGGGTTCGACCTGATCCGGGGGTTTGCTCCGGCGTCGGGATGGTGCCTGCATAGATGAACGGCCACCGGCTGATCTTCGAAGTGTCGATGCCTCGAAGGAGATCAGCACGATGACCGCGCCTGACAGTGTGCCCCTGCACGCCCTCGCCGAGGACAACCTCGCCGCGGCGAGCCCCGATCTGCTGCGCGCGATGGTCAAGACCTTCGCCGACGCACTCATGTCCGCGAAGGCCGACGCCCTCTGCAACGCCGAGTGCGGGTAGGTCGGCGACGAACGCGTCAACCACCGCAACGGCTACCGCCCGCGCGAGTGGGGCACGAGGGTCGGCACGATTGAACTGGCCATCCCCTACCGGTCGTGTCCCACGTCGTGGTGTAAGAGCTGCGAACAGAATGGGAGTCCGATCAGCGTGCGGCGTCTGGTGCGTGCGATCGCAAGGCGCCGGAAGGTCCTCGTAGCGGAGCTACTAGGGCGTTTCGGCAACGCCGCGTGGGGGCACCTCCCGGCCGAAGGCTGGGGGAGTGCGTGCCAGGCGTCGCGCGCCGGGCGCCCATTCTGTTCGCAGCTCTAAGCCGGTCCGGCGGAGCCGCCTCCCCGACCTGCGGATTCAGGCGGCCTGATCGGCTGCACCACCCGCCGGGACGTCATCCCCCGAACCTGTGAGCCGGGTTCGACGTGCGTGCCGCCGCGCAGCTTCCGCGACCAGGCGCCGCCGATCGCCTGCCCCGCTCCTGTCCGGGGGGTCGGGTCGGCAGCGGTGAAGAGGGCGGAGAGGTGCCCCGGGTTATTGAATATGGAAGTCATTATCGATACTGTCTGGCTGTCGCAGCAGGGGAGGGGCCGCATGACCTCGGCAGGCCGGGCGTCCGGTATCCGGAAGATCAGCGCGGAGCGGGATCGGTGCGTGGGGGCGGGACAGTGTGTGCTCGCCGCGCCGGCCGTCTTCGATCAGGACGAGGAGGAAGGGCTCGTACTCATCCTTGACGAGAGGCCGCCGGTGTCCCAGTCGGACGCTGTGCACGAGGCCGTGTGGGCGTGCCCATCCGGTGCTCTTCTCCTGCGGTAGCCCAGCAGCCGCTCAATTGCGGTAAGCCGGTGCGGCTCCTTCTGCGCGCACGCTCGTCGACCACCGGCCGCCTGCCCTGGTGTCGACCTCATCTCGCACCCCGCGGAGCTTCCCGGCGCCCGGGTTCAGCTCAGCAGAACGTCAAGGAGAAGCATGTCCAGACAGATCGATCGCCGTGCCTTCCTCCGCCGGGGCGCGGCGGGAGCCGCGGCTCTGGCTGTGGGACCCGGCCTGCTGTCAGCGTGCTCCACCGACGAGCCCGGCTCCGACCGGAAGTCGGGATCAGGTTCCTCGCCCCGCTCGGGCGGCACGCTACGGGCCGCCTTCGTCGGAGGCGGCGCCTCCGAGACGCTCGACTTCTTCAACGGCCCTTCCGCGCTGGATCTCGTGCGCGCCCGGGCCTGGCACGGCACCCTGGGCAACCTGGACCCCAGCGGGCCCGACGGGGTGCGCTACGGCGTGATCAAGGGCATCGACATCTCCGACGACCTGTCGACCTACACGCTGCATGTGCGACCCGGCGTCCGCTTCACCGACGGCTCCGAGCTGACCTCCGCCGACATCCTGCACTCGCTCAGCGCCCTCGCGGCCAAGAGCACGCTGCCCGTGTACCGGCTGGCCGCCGCGAACTTCGACCTCGCGCGCGCCAAGGCCGACGGCGCCCTGAAGGTCGTACTGCCCACCCTGCGGCCCATCGCCGACGGCCGCATGATCCTCTGTCAGGGCAACTTCCTCGTCGTCAAGGACGGAACCAGGAGCTTCCGCAAGGCCATGCCCAGTTGCGGGCCCTTCCGGCTGACCGAGTTCACGGCCGGTCAGGGATCGGCGTTCGAGCGCTACGACGACCACTACGGTCACGTGCCCCACCTCGACGGCCTGGAACTGCGATCGATCGCGGACTCGACCGCCAGGGCCGGAGCGCTGACGAGTGGTCAGATCGACTTCGCCCACGACCTCTCACCCGTCACCGCACGCACCCTCGCGGACAACGCGAAGGTCGAACTCGTCCCGACCAAGGGCCCTTACCTGGTCGGCCTCTCCTTCCAGATGAACATGAGCGTCAAGCCCTTCGACGACCCGCGGGTGAGGGAGGCGTTCAAGCTGGCGGTCGACCGGGAGGCCATGGTGAAGACGGTGTTCTACGGCAACGCCGAGGTCGGCAACGACCTGCCCTCCATGGGCTTTCCCGACTATGCCGAGAGCCTCCCTCAGCGCGCCCACGACCCGGAGCGGGCCCGCGAGCTCCTCAAGGAAGCCGACGCCGACGGGATGAAGGTCCGGCTGACCACCGGCCCCGAGACGCCGGGCATGGTGGAGATGGCCTCCCTCTTCGTCGAGGACCTGAAGAAGGTCGGTGTGCGTGCGTCGGTCCGCGAACTGCCCGCGGGACAGCTCTACGCCGACTTCCCCGCGTACGCGGCGCTGCCGCTGGCCGGGTCGTACCAGATGCCCATCCCCGCGCTGTCGACCTACCAGATGAGCACGGCGGGTGGATCGCCGTCGGCGTTCGGCTGGAAGGAGGCCGAGACCGACGCCCTCGTCGCGAAGGCCCGAGCCGAGAGCGACCGGGCACGGGCGAGGAAGCTGGGCACGCGGGCGCAGCGCACGCGTTGGGAGGAGGGCAACCAGGTGCTGCCGGTCTTCAAGCCGAACCTGAACGCTCAGGCCACGGGGGTCGACGGGATACGGGACGACCTCTTCGAACAGTTCCCCGGCTTCTCCCAGGCGTCGCTGGCGTGAACCTGCTCGCGTTCGCCGTCCGTCGCCTCGCGGGAACCGTCGTCCTGCTGGTGCTGCTGTCGTCCGCGGTCTTCGCGGCCACGGCCGTCCTCCCGGGAGACGCCGTCAGCGCAGTCGCCGGCGTGGACGCCTCCGATGCGCAACGCGCTGACGTCCGTGCCGAACTCGGGCTGGACCGGCCCGCGGCCGAGAGGTACGCGGACTGGGCGGCCGACGCGGTCCGGGGGGACCTGGGCCGTGGCTTCGTGGGGGAGCGGCCGGTCACCGACGTTCTCGCCACCCGTTTGCCCAACAGCCTGCTCCTCGCCGGACTTACGCTCGCGGTCACCGCGCCGCTCGCCGCGCTGCTCGGCCTGTGGACCGGACTGCGCGGGGGCGCCGCCGACCGCCTGGTCTCGACGTCCGCCCAGATCCTGGCCGCCGTACCCGAGTTCGTCATCGCCGCGCTACTCGTCGCGGTACTGGCGGTATGGCTGGACGTCCTCCCGCGCGTCTGCGTCATCCCGCTGGGAGGGACGCCACTCGACGTCCCGCGCGCGCTGATCCTGCCCGTGCTGACGCTCAGCGCGGTCGGTCTCGCGGTAGCCGCCAGGCTGCTGCGGGTCTCCGTCGCGGACGCGGCGGCCACACCGTACTGCGAAGCGGCGCGGCTCAACGGTGCACGCGGGGTGCGGCTCGCGGTGCGTCACATCCTGCCCAACGCCGCCGGACCGGCCGTACAGGCGCTCACCCTCACCACCGGAGCGCTGGTCGGCTCGGCGGTGGTGGTGGAGAACGTCTTCGACTACCCGGGCATCGGCCGGGAGCTGCAACTGGCCGTTGCCGCACGGGACGTACCGATGGTGCAGGGCATCACCACGGTCCTCGTCGCGGTGATGCTCGCCGTGCTGCTGCTGGGTGACATCTGCGCGCGTCTGCTGGGCGCACGGGAGGGGCACGGCCGATGACGACGGTCCTGACACCACCGCGGAGGCGGGCCCGCACGGCCCGTCCCGGCACACCCGGGCGACGCCGGCTGCCGCTGCTCACCGGCGCGGGCACACTGCTCGTACTCCTGCTCGCCGTGCTGGGACCGCTGGTCGCGCCGCACAGCCCCACTGCGCAGCTCGCCGCGCCCTTCCAGCAGCCGGACGGGCACTTCCTCCTCGGCACCGACGTGCTGGGCAGGGACGTGGCGAGCCGGGTGCTCAGCGGCGGCAGGACCATCGTGCTCACCGCGCTGGCGGGGACGGCGGCGGCCGGAGCCGTCGGGATGACCGTCGGCGTCATGGCGCCCATGGTGTCCCGTCGGCTGGGCGACCTGCTGGTCCGCTGCGTGGACGCCCTCGCCGTCCTCCCGGCCCTCCTGGTCGTCCTCGTCCTGGCCGCCGGATTCCCGGGCAGCGACGCGGCCCTCGTGGCAGCCGTCGCCCTGGCCACCGCCCCCTTCTCCACCCGGGTGCTGCGTGCCGCGGCGGACACGGTCTTGAACAGTGGGTACGTCGAGGCCGCCCTGGCCCGGGGCGATGCCCGGCGGGCCGTACTGCGCCACGACGTGCTGCCCAATATCGCCGGCCCGGCCCTGATGGACACCGCTCTGCGCCTGGTCGCGTCCTTGCACCTCACCGCCACCGCGGGCTTCCTCGGCCTCGGGCAGGGCGGAGCGGCGCCCGACTGGGGGCGCATGGTGAGCGAGAACGTCCCCGGGGCGACACTGGCCGCCACGCCGTTCCTCGCTCCGGCCCTGTTGCTCGTCCTGCTGTCCGTCTGCGTCGGTCTTCTGGCCGGACGGCTGGCGGACACGGTGGGGCGGGGGGTCGCATGAGCGGCCACGTGACCGTTCGCCTGCCAGGGGCGGACCCGCTCGCCGAAATCAGCCGACTGTCGCTCGGCCCGACGGCCGGCGGCCCGCCCGTCCTGCACGACACCTGCCTGTCGGTGCAGCGCGGGCAGGTGCTGGGGGTCGTGGGCAGGTCAGGATCCGGCAAGAGCAGCCTGGCGTACAGCCTGCTCGGACATGTCCGTCCCGGTCTTGAGATCCGTGCCGGAACCGTCCGGGTGGCCGGCCTCGATCCGTTCGACCGCGCAGACGCCCGTCGGCTGCGGGGGCGGGTGGTGTCGTTCCTGGGGCAGGACCCCGCCTCGTCGCTCAACCCCGCGCTCCGGATCGGCACGCAGATCGCCGAGGCGGTGCGCCTGCGCTCGGCCGCGAAGCGTGCGAACGACGTTCGTGCGCGGGTCGAGGAGCTGCTGCTGTCCGTGCGGCTGCCGGCCGACCGGGCGTTTCGGCGGCGGCTGCCGCGGCAGTTGTCGGGAGGGCAGGCCCAACGCGTGGCCCTGGCTCTCGCGTTGGCGGGTACGCCCAGCCTGCTGGTCCTCGACGAGCCCACCAGCGGTCTGGACACGGTCCTGGCGGACGGGATGCGCGGCCTGCTGGCCGAGGCCCTGTCCGACGGGGACCGTGCCGCGGTGCTCGTCAGCCACGACCCGGCGTGGATCGCGTCCGTGGCGGACGACGTGATCCGCCTGGAAGGAGGCCGGATCGTCGCGGCCGGGACGCCGAAGGCGCCGGTGCCCGTCCAGCCATCTGTGGCTTTCCCGGCTGGTGGTCCCCGCTCGGGGGATCCGCGGGGCGCCACCGCCGCCGTCGGAGGGCTGTCCGTGCGCGGGCTGGACGCCGCCCACGGGCGTGATTCCGTGCTGTACGACGTCTGTCTCACCGTTCCGGCAGGCTCCCACACCGCCGTGGTGGGTCCGTCGGGGTCAGGGAAGACCACCCTCGCCCGGTGTCTCGCGGGGCTGCACCGGCCCGCACGGGGGAGTGTCGAGTGGCGGGAGGACGGTGTGGAGCGAGGGCGCGGTGCTCCGGTGCAGCTCGTCGCGCAGGACGCCCGCGGCGCTCTCAACCCGCGGGAATCCGTGAGCGGCGCGCTCATGCGTCCTCTCAGGGGCGTGGGGCGCCGGTCCGTCCGGGACGCGTCTCACGAAGCCGTACGGCTGCTCGGGCTGGTCGGGCTCGGCGAGGATGTGCTGACACGCCGGCCGGGGGAGTTGTCGGGCGGCCAGCGCCAACGCGCCGCACTGGCACGGACGTTGGCCGCAGAGCCACGTGTCCTGGTCTGTGACGAGATCACCTCGGCGCTGGACCCGGAGACGGCAAGTGGGGTCCTGGACCTGTTGGACTCGCTGCGGCGGACGCTGGGACTGACGGTCGTCATGGTGACGCACGACCTGGCAGCCGCCGCCCGCCGCGCGGAGCGGGTCGTCGTCCTGGACGCGGGGCGGGTGGTCGAGGCCGGTCCCGTCGACCGGGTGCTGGTGGCCCCGGAGCACCCGGTCACCAGGGAACTGCTCGCCCACGCCGACGGGCCCGTCCTCGCCGTGCCGGAGTAGCGGCGGTGAAGGACTTCTTACGGCCGACAGGAGGAGCGCCCCGCTCAGCAGGCGCTCCTCCGCGCCACGCCTTGGAGCTGCGAACAGAATGGGCGCCCGGCGTGCGGCGTCTGGCACGCACTCCCCCAGCCTTCGGCCGGGAGGTGCCCCCACGCGGCGTTGCCGAAACGCCCTGGTAGCTCCGCTACGAGGACCTTCCGGCGCCTTGCGATCGCACGCACCAGACGCCGCACCCTGATGACTCCCATTCTGTTCGCAGCTCTTAGTGTCTGCCGGAAAATAACTTGCTGGTTTTGCGACTTGACCTCGCAGCTCAACAGGCCGCTCACCCACATGTTGTTCTTCTGCAGACCCTTAGAGCTGCGAACCGGAGCTCTCACTGCCGGAGCAACTCCTGTGCCAGCGCAGCCTTGTCGACCTTCCCGACGGCGGTGAGCGGAAGGCCGGGGACCCGGACGACCTCGTCCGGCGCCTTGTGACCGGCCAGCCCGCGCTCCCGCAGATGGGCGGCGACCTCCCGCGCGCCGGGAGCCGCGCCCACGCAGACGACGAAGGCGACGGACCGCTCACCCCAGCGCTCGTCGGGCACACCGACCAGCGCCGCCGCCGTGATCGCCGGATGTGTCAACAACTGCTCCTCCACCTCGACCGCGGCGATCTTCTCGCCGCCACGGTTGATCTGGTCCTTGATCCGTCCCACCACCACGAGGTGCCCGGTCGGCAGCCGCCGTACCACGTCGCCGGACCGGTAGTAGCCGTCCGGGGTGAACGCCGTGCGGTTGTACTCCTCGGCGCGGTAGTAGCCACGCAGCGTGTACGGGCCCCGAGTGAGCAGTTCACCCGCCGTACCGTCCGGCACGGGCCTGCCGTCGGTGTCCACCACGAGGACTTCATCGTCCGGCGAGACGGGCCGGCCCTGGGTGGCGCAGACGAGGTCCTCGGGGTCGTCGAGGCGCGTGAGGTTGATCAGGCCCTCCGCCATGCCGAAGACCTGTTGCACGGTCACCCCGAGTGCCGGTCCGAGCTTGCGGGCGTGGTCCTCCGGCAGCCGCGCCCCGCCGACCTGCACCACCGCGAGGCTCCCGAGGTCCCAGGAACCGGACACGGCCTCGTCCATCCAGTGGGGAACGAGCGGCGGGGTCAGGGAAGTCAGGGTCACACCCTCCCGCTCGACGAGGGCGAACGCCGTCTGCGGGCTGGGGTCCGGCGCGACGACGACGGTTCCTCCGGCCATGAGGGTACCCAGCACACCGGGGCAGGCGAAGGTGAAGTTGAACCCGATCGGCAGGACCGCCAGGTACACGGTCCGTGCGTCGAGCGCGCAGACCTGGGCACAGGCGCGCGCGTTGTAGGCGTAGTCGTCGTGCGTCCGCGGGATGAGCTTGGGAAGCCCCGTGGTGCCGCCGGACAGCAGCAGGAGGGCGACATCCGCGGGGCCCGCTCTGCCGTCGTCGGGGCCGGGACCGGGCGCGGGCAGGGCGTGCCTCGCGATGGGGCCGAACGCGGACGACAGGTCCACCCGCAGCGCCTCGAACGGGACGAAGTCGTCGTCCGGGCCGGGGTCGCCGACCACGACGACGTGCCGCAGCGAGCCGTCCGGCCCCTGCTCCGCCCGTACCTCGCGCATCAGTTCCCGGTGGTCGAACCTGGCATGCCGGTCGGGCACCACACACGCCACGGCACCCGCCACGCGCACCAGATGACCGATCTCCCGGCGCCGGTGGCCGGGCATGGCGTGCACCGGAACCGCCCCGAGCCGCTGCAACCCGAACCAGACGAGCACGAACTCGGCGCAGTTGGGGAGCTGGACCACCACGCGGTCACCCCGGCCGATCCCCAGCCCGCGCAGTCCGCGGGCGACCCGGTCGGCATCGGTGTCCAGTTCCGCATAGGTCCACCGCCGGTCCCCGTCGACCAGGGCGACGCGACCTCCATGGTCGGCCGCTCCTTGGCGCAGGCGCCTGCCGAAGGTCACCCCCTGCCAGTGTCCGGCGGCTCGGTAGCGCGCCGATTCGGCCTCGGACCAGGTCTGTTGAATCGCGGTCATGGCGCTTTGCCTCTCATTGCCGGTCCTCGGGCTCTGGCGCCGAGTCCCGTCTCGTGACTACGATGTGAAGTATAGAAATGATAATCATTTCTATCTAGTGGGGGATCGCGGCCCTGCGCGAGGCAGTTCCCGGCGTCCGCCGCCCCTGACCCGACTCCCACCCCATCCGACCGGAAGGCCCCATCAGTGAGCGATGAAACAGTCGTCCAGGCGCGGACACCGGAAGGCGATCTCGTCCCTCGTGACCTTCACGCGCCGACAGCGGTGCGTAAAGCGGTGGCGCGCGCGCTGGAGATGGCGCCACAGGAGGTGGACGACGACCGTGACCTCTTCGAACTCGGTCTCGACTCGCTGGTGTTGATGTCCTTGGTCGGCGCCTGGCGGCGCGAGGGCAGCACGGTCACCTTCCAGGACCTCACGCGTGAGCCGACCCTGGGGGCCTGGACGGCCCTGCTCGGGCAGGGACGGCGTGGCGACGCACCCGCCACCGCGCGACCCGACCCGCCCACGACGCTCGACGCGGAGACGGACTCTTTCCCGCTGGCCACGATGCAGCACGCCTACTGGATCGGACGCCAGGACGGACAGCCCCTCGGTGGCGTCGCCGCGCACTTCTACGTCGAACTCGACGGCCACGAAGTCGATCCGGCCCGGCTCGACACCGCCCTGCGGGCACTCGTGCGACGGCACGGCATGCTCAGGGCCGTCTTCGACGAGGAGGGCCGCCAGCGCTTCGGTACTCCAGGCGTGTCACTCACCGTCCACGACCTGCGTGAACGCACCCCCGACGAGGCCGAGTCCGAACTGGAGCTGCTGCGCGAGCGCAACACGCACGCCCGCCCGGACGTCACCGTCGGCGAGGTCTTCCGCGCGGCCCTGTGCCTGCTCCCGGCGGGCGGCACCCGCCTGCAGATCGACCTGGACATGATGGCCGGCGACGCGCTGAGTCTGCGGGTCCTCCTCTCCGACCTGCGCCGCTTCTACGAGTGTCCCGACGACTCGCCGCGCGAGATCGGCCTCGACTACCGCCGGTATCTCGCGGAGCACGACGTCCGGCGAAGGGCGGAACGCGAGCAGCACGCCGCCTGGTGGCGGGAGCGCCTGCCGGACCTGCCACGCGCCCCACGGCTGCCGACGACCGTCGACCTGCTCACCCCGGTCAGCGCGGAAGACCGCACGCTGACCCACTCCCGCCGCCTGCACCACTGGCTCGGCCCCGCCGACAAAGCGGCGCTGATCAGCGCCGCGCGCCGGCACGGCATCACCCCCGCCGCCGCCCTCGCCACCGCCTTCGCCGAGGTCATCGCCGCCTGGAGCGACAGCCGGCGCTTCCTCCTCAACCTCCCGCTGTTCGACCGGGAGATGTTCGTCCCCGAAGTCGCCCATCTGGTGGGGGACTTCAGCAGCTCGGTCCTGCTCGACGCGGATATGAGCGCGTCCCTTCCGTTCTCCCGGCAGGCTCGCGGCCTTCAGGAACGCCTACAGGAGGGCATCTCCCACGGCGCGTACGGCGGTGTCGAGGTGCTGCGCGACCTCGCCCGGGTCGAAGGGGCCCCGGTGCTGGCCCCGGTCGTCTACACCAGCGCCATCGGGTTGGGCGAGATCTTCGAGCAGGACGTCCAGAAGTCCTTCGGCCGCCCCTCCTGGATCATCTCCCAGGGCCCGCAGGTCTACCTGGACGCCCAGGTGACCGAAATCGACGGCGGTCTCCTCCTCAACTGGGACGTGCGGGACGGCGTGTTCGAGGCCGGCGTGCCCGACGCCGCGTTCGACGCCTACCGCCGCCTCATCACCCACCTCGTGTCGGACCCCGACGCCTGGGCCCGGCCGGTGGACGGCCTGCTCGCACCCGACGTGCTGCCCCGGCGCGCGGTGGCGGCCCTGCCGCCCACGCCCGTCCCGGACCGTGCCCTGCACACCCGCTTCTTCCGGCTCGCGGAGACCGAGCCGGGCCGCACCGCGGTCGTCCGCACGACCGGTGACACGCTCACCTACGGCGAACTCGGCCGCACCGCACGGCGGATCGCCGCGTTGCTGCGCGATAACGGCGTGCGGGAGGGCGACACCGTCGCGGTGACCCTGCCCAAGGGCGCCGACCAGATCACCGCGGTCCTCGGCATCCTTGCCGCGGGCGCGGCCTACGCCCCCGTCGGCGTGGAACAGCCCGCCGTGCGCCGGAAACGCATCCACTCCGTGGCCGGGGCGTCCGCGGTGCTCACTGACCGGGATCACGCCCACCTCTGCGTGGACGTCTCCTCGGCCCCGGTGCTGCTCCTGGAGGACGCGTCGGGGGCAGAGCCCGCACCGGTCGTCCAGCCGGGCCCCGCCCTGCCCGCCTACGTGCTGTTCACGTCCGGCTCGACAGGACTGCCCAAGGGCGTCGAGGTGTCGCACCGGGCGGTCGTCAACACCATCGAGGCGATGGAGGAGCAGCTCGGGCTCGGTCCCTCGGACCGCACTCTCGCGATCTCCGCGCTGGACTTCGACCTCGCCACCTGGGACATCTTCACCCCGCTCTCCGTCGGCGGACAGGTGGTCGCCGTAGGACAGGAGCATCGCCGGGACGCCCACCACTGGGCACGGCTGGTGCGCACGCACGGGGTGACGCTGGTGCAGTGCGTGCCCGCCCTGCTGGACCTGCTGATGGCCGCCGGGGAGGACGAGGGCCTCGGGAACTCCCTGCGCATGGTGCTGCTCGGCGGGGACTGGGTCGGGCTCGACCAGCCGCGCAGGCTGCGCTCACTCGTACCCGGCTGCCGTTTCGTGGTACTCGGCGGCATGACCGAGGCCGCGGTCCACTCGACGGTGTTCGAGGTGGAGGAGACCGACCCGGCCTGGAAGTCGGTCCCCTACGGCGTTCCGCTGCGCAACATGCGGGCGCGTGTCGTGGACGGACGGGGGCGCGACTGCCCCGACCTCGTCCCCGGAGAGCTGTGGATCGGCGGCCCCGGTGTGGCGAACGGCTACCGTGCGGACCCCGAGCGCACCGCGCAACGCTTCGTCGAGCACGACGGTGAACGCTGGTACCGCAGCGGTGACCTGGCCCGCTGCCGGCCCGACGGTGTGCTGGAGTTCCTCGGCCGCGCCGACCACCAGGTGAAGATCGGCGGCCACCGCATCGAACTGGGCGAGGTCGAGTCCGCGCTGGAGGACGGCCCCACCGTCCTGCACGCGGTCGCCACCGTCCTTGACACACCGGTGCGGCACCTCGCCGCGGCCGTATCCGCCCGTGGCGAGGCACCCGACCCGGAGGAGGTCCGCCTCCGGGCGGCGGTGCGCCTTCCCGCCTACATGGTCCCCGAGCGAGTCCTCGTCCTTCGCGACCTGCCGTTGACCGCCAACGGCAAGCTCGACCGGGCGGCTGTCCGCCAGGCGCTGACCGAGGCCGCCGGCCAGGACGGACCTCGCACGTCGGCACCGGTCGGCCCGGTGGAGACCGCCGTGGCGGCCGAGTGGGCCGAGCTGCTCGCCGTGGCCGACGTGGGACGCGAGAGCAGCTTCTTCCTGCTGGGCGGCGACTCCCTCGTCGCGACGCGCATGATCGGCCGGCTGCGGGCCGCCGGCTTCCCCGGCGCCCGCGTGGCCGACCTCTTCGCCCGCCCCGTCCTCCAGCACTTCTGCGAGACGCTGCACCCCGCGACGGCCGCCGCCGACGAGCCGCCACGGTCCGCCGCTTCCGTCCTCGTGCCCGACCCGGACCACGCCCACGAGCCGTTCCCGCTGACGGACGTCCAGGCCGCGTACCACACCGGCCGCGACCCCCGTTTCACCCTCGGCGGCGTCGGCACCTGGCACTACACGGAGTTCGACGGCACCGACGTCGACCTGGACCGGCTGGAGCGCGCCTGGAACACCCTCGTCCGTCGGCACGGCATGCTCCGCGCCGTCGTCGAGGACGGACACCAGCGCGTCCTGCCCGACGTACCAGCGGTGCGCATACCGGTGGAGGACGCCCGTGCCGACGGCGCGGCCGAGGCCCTGGCCGGCCTGCGCGCCCGCCTGTCCCACCAGGTCCGCGACCCCGCGCGGTGGCCGCTCTTCGCTGTCGAGGCGGTGCGCTACCGCGACGACGAAGGCGCCGAGGGGAAAGCCGACGAGGTACGGACCCGTATCGGCGTCGGCCTGGACTACCTCCTGCTCGACGCGCTCTCCATCACCACGCTCTACGCCGAACTGACCGCGCTCTACGCCGACCCGGGACACGAACTGCCGCCCGTCGACGTGACGTTCCGCGACTACCTGACCCGCCCCCAGGCGGACCCGGAGTCGGCCGCTCGGGCGCGCGCCCACTGGCAGACCCGGCTGTCCGAACTGCCGCCCCCCGCCTTGCCCTTCGACCGGGACCCGGCGACCCTCGACGCGCCCGTCTTCACCCGGCGCCGGCTGAGCCTGCCCGCCGAGGACTGGCAGGCCGTCAAGCAGAGCGCGGCCCGGCACGGCCTGACGCCCTCCACCGTCCTGCTGGCCCTGTACGCGGAGGTCCTGGCGGCCTGGAGCGGAACCGACGCCCTGACCGTCACCCTCACCCTCTTCAACCGGCGTGACATCCACCCCCACATCCACCGGGTGCTGGGCGACTTCACCTCCCTGTCCCTCGCCGGTCACCGGCGCGAGGGCATGAACTGGCTGGCGGCGGCCGTCGCGCTGCAACGCCGTCAGGCGGAGGACCTCGACCACGCCGACGTGCCGATCGACTGGCTGCTGCGGGAGTTCGGCCGTCGCACGGGCACGGTGGACGCCGCCGCACCCGTGGTGTTCACCAGCGCCATCGGCGTCGGTGACGCGTCGCTGGCCGGACCGGGCACCGGCTTCCCCGCGAAGGTCTGGGGCATCTCCCAGTCCCCGCAGGTCTGCCTGGACAACCAGGTCACGGAGGAGTCAGGGAACCTGGTCGTCACCTGGGACGCCGTCGAGGAACTGTTCGCCGAGGGCGTGCTGGATGCGATGTTCGCCGCCCACGCACGGCTGCTGCGGCACCTCGTGGCCGGTGACTGGGACGCACCGCTCCCCGACCCGCTGCCCGCCTCCCAGCACGAACGGCGGGCCGCCGCCGCACGGGAGGCCGCCCTGGAACCGGTGGCGCCGCGCCTGCTGCACGAGACGTTCTTCACCCACGCGACGGCCACCCCCGATCGCACCGCCCTCGTCACGACGACAGGGCAGGAGGTGACCTACGGAACCCTCGCCGAACAGGCGCTGCGCACCACCGCCGCGCTCGGCGACGCCGGCGTGCGGCCGGGCGACCTGGTCGCGGTCACCCTGCCGAAGGGCCCGGAACAGATCGCGGCGGTCCTCGGCGTCCTCGCGGCCGGCGCCGCCTACGTTCCCCTCAGCCTCGAACAGCCCGCCGCACGGCTGGAGCGGGTGCTCGCCACCGCCGGTTTCCGTACCGTCGTGGGGAGTTGGCCCGCCCGGGCGGGAAGTGGCCCACGCCCCCTGTCCTTCGCGGACACGCAGGGCCGCGACCCGCTGCCCGCGCCGTGCGAGACGTCCCCGCAGGCGCTCGCCTACGTGATCTTCACGTCGGGTTCCACGGGCGAGCCGAAGGGAGTCGAGATCACCCACGCCGCCGCCTGGAACACGATCGCGGACATCAACGCCCGGCACGGCATATCCGGCGAGGACCGCGTCTTCGCCCTGTCGGCACTGGACTTCGACCTGTCCGTGTACGACGTCTTCGGCCTGCTCGCCGCAGGCGGCTCCCTCCTGCTGCCCACCGAGGACCAGCGCCGTGAACCGGCCCGCTGGCCGAGTCTGCTGGACCAGTACGACGTGACCGTCTGGAACAGCGTCCCCGCCCTGCTCGACCTGCTGCTCGACGCCGACGAACAGGGGCAACCGGAAGGCGGACGGACCGGAAAGCTGCGGACCGCACTGGTCTCGGGAGACTGGATCGGCCTCGACCTGCCCGCCCGGCTGCGGGCCCGGACCGCGCGGCCCTGCGCCTTCGTCGCCATGGGCGGAGCCACGGAAGTCGCCATCTGGTCCAACACCCTCACCGTCGCCGAGCCGGACCCCCGGTGGGTGTCCATCCCCTACGGACGTCCCCTGACCGGCCAGCACTACCGCGTGGTCGACCGGGACGGGCGGGACTGTCCCGACTGGGTGCCCGGCGAACTGTGGATCGGCGGCGCGGGACTGGCCCGCGGCTACCTGGCCGACCCGGTCCGCACCGCCGAGAAGTTCGTCGAACAAGACGGGCGACGCTGGTACCGGACGGGTGACCTGGGCCGGTTCCGGGGCGACGGACTGCTGGAGTTCCTCGGCCGGCTCGACAACCGGCTGAAGATCGCCGGCCACCGTATCGAGGCGGGCGAGATCGAGGCCGCGCTGGAGGCACACCCGGCCGTCACGCGGGCCGCCGTCGTGGCCGTGGGGGAGCGCACCGCCAAGCGCCTGGTCGCCTTCGCCGTACCGCAGGACCCCACCGCAGGCGGCGCATGCGCCGACGAGCCGGTTCCCACCGAGTCCTTCACGCCCGCCGAGAGCTCCGAACTCACCGAGGACCTCTTCGGCTTGCTGGCGGAGCGGTTGCCGGTCTACGCCGTCCCGTCCCGCATCCTCCTCCTGCCCGCCCTGCCCCTCACTGCGAACGGCAAGGTCGACCGGGGAGCCCTGGCCGGCCTGGCGGGACCGGAGACGGTGCCCGCCGGTGCCGAGCCGCCACGGGGCGAGACCGAGACCGCCCTCGCCGGGCTCTGGCACGAGTATCTGCCGCACTGGGTGCCGGACCGCAACGCCAATTTCTTCACCGTCGGCGGCGACAGCCTCACCGCGCTGCGCCTGCTCACCGCGATCGAACGCCGCCTCGGGGTCACCGTGCCCGTCCGCCGCTTCTTCGCCGCACCGACCATCGCCGCGCTCGCCGCGGACGTCACCCGAACGCTCGCGGCCCACGAGACCGCCTACGAGACCGGAGAGCTGTGAACATCGCTGAACTGCTGGCCCGCTACGCCGACGAGGGCGTGGTGCTGTGGGCCCAGGACGGACAACTGCGTTTCCGGGCCCCCCAGGGTCGGCTCACCGACACACACCGAGCGGAACTGCGCACGCACAAGGAAGCCATCCTCCGCCACCTGGAGGCAGGGGAGGCGGCGCTGCACGCGGACCCGGACAGCCGCCACGAACCCTTCCCGCTGACGGACATTCAGGCCGCCTACCTCATCGGCCGCACCGACGCCTACGCCTACGGGGGCGTCGGCTGTCACGCCTACGTCGAACTGGAATACCCGGACCTGGACGTGGACCGCGTCACCGCCGTATGGCGGGAACTGGTCCAGCGGCACGACATGCTCCGCGCCGTCATCCACCACGACGGCTACCAGCAGGTCCTGCCCGACGTGCCCGCCCTCGCCGTCGGAGCCGACGACTTGACCGCACTCCCGGCCACCACCGCGGAGGCGGAGGTGGAGCGCACCCGAGCACGTCTGTCCACGCGTGAGGCGCCCACCCACCAGTTGCCGCTCTTCGACGTGCACGTGAGTAGGACCGCCGAGCGGGCTGTGCTCCACCTCGCCTTCGACATGCTCGTCGTCGACCACGCCAGCCTGCGCATCCTGCTCGCCGAGTTCCAGCGGCGCTACGGCGGCGCCGCCCTCTCCGAGGCACCGCGGATCACCTTCCGCGACTACGTCCTGGCCCGCCGCGCCCTCGCCGACACCGAAGGCCACACCCGCGACCGCGCCTACTGGACCGAACGGCTCGACACCCTGCCGCCCGCCCCCGAACTGCCCCTCGCCGAAGCCTGGGAGGCCGCCGTGAGCGCCACCGGGGAAGCGATCCGCACGTCGGCTCCCGGGGACGCGGTGACGTTCCGTCGGCTGGAGGTCCTGCTGCCCGCGGCCGACCGGGACCGGCTCACCGAGCGGGCCGCGCGACGCGGGCTGACCGTGTCGACGGCCCTGCTCGCGGCGTACGCCGAGACGGTCGGCAGCTGGTCGCGGACCAGCCGGTTCACCCTCAACGTGCCCACGGTCGACCGGCCCGACCTGCACGAGGACATCGGCCGCCTCATCGGTGACTTCACCTCGCTCGAACTGCTCGCCGTCGACCTCGACGCCCCGGCCACCTTCGCCGAACGGACCAGGACCATGGGGCAGCAGCTCCTCGAAGACCTGGCACACCCGCTGTTCACCGGCTCGGAGGTGCTCGCCGAACTCTCCCGCAGGGCCGGTGCCCCGGTGCTGATGCCGGTCGTCTTCACCAGCGCCCTGGGCACCGGCACCACCTCCGAGGGCGTACCTCCCGAGGTCACATACGCCGTGACCCGGACGCCACAGGTGTGGCTGGACTGCCAGGTCATGCACCGCGGTGACACGCTGAGCCTGTCCTGGGACATCCGGGAGGGCGCGCTCAGCCACGGCGTCGCCGACGCCATGTTCGAGGCATACACGGCACTCGTGCGGTCGCTGTCGGCCGAGGGCGAGGCCGGTGAGGCAGCCTGGGACGCACCGGCCCGCATCGCCCTGCCCGAGGCGCAGGCGGCGCGCCGGATCACGGTCAACGCAACCGAGGGGCCCTTGCCGGACGCCCTGCTCCACGAACCGGTACTCGCCCAGGCACAGGCCACACCGGACGCGATCGCGGTCCGCACACCCGAACGGGCCCTCTCCTACCGGCAGCTCATCGCCCGTGCGAGCGCTCTCGCCGAGGCACTGACGGCGTCCGGACTGCGCCCCGGGGAACCGGTGGCCATCTGGATGGACAAGGGCTGGGAGCAGGTCGTCGCAGTCTTCGGCACCCTCATGGCGGGCGGCGCGTATCTGCCCGTCGACACGGCCCAGCCGCCGGCCCGCCGGGACACGATCATCGCGGACGCGGGCGTCCGCACGGTCCTCACCCAGTCCTGGCTCGCCGAGCTCGATGACCTCCCGGCGGGGGTGTCGGCCGTCGCCGTGGACCTGTTGGAGGAAGCCACCGCGGACGGTACGATCGTCGCCGTCCGCCGGGATCCGGACGACCTCGCCTACGTCATCTACACCTCGGGCTCCACCGGCACGCCCAAGGGCGTGATGATCAGCCACCGGGCCGCCCTCAACACCGTCGAGGACATCAACCGCCGCTTCGCCGTCACCGAGCGCGACCGCGTCCTCGGCATCGCGGGACTCGGCTTCGACCTGTCCGTCCACGACCTGTTCGGGCCGCTCGCCGTGGGTGCCACTCTCGTCCTGCCCCAGGCCGACCGGCGCGGTGACCCCTCCCACTGGGCCGAACTGGTCCGCGACTTCGGCGTCACGGTGTGGAACTCCGTGCCCGGCCAGCTCCACATGCTGTGCGACTGGCTCCGCTCGGAGCCCTCCACCGAGGACGGCTCGCTGCGGCTCGCGCTGATATCCGGCGACTGGATACCGGTCGCCCTGCCCGACCAGGCCCGTGAACTCCTGCCGGGGCTGGAGATCATCTCCCTGGGCGGAGCCACCGAAGGCTCCATCTGGTCCATCGCCCACCCGATCGGCGAGGTGGACACCGCCCGCCCGAGCATCCCGTACGGCAAGCCCCTGACCAACCAGACGTTCGCCGTGCTCGACCGGCACCTGCGGCCACGGCCCGAGTGGGTGCCGGGGGAGCTGTACATCGGCGGCGCGGGCGTCGCCCTGGGCTACTTCGGCGACGAGGAACGCACGGCACAGCGGTTCCTCACCGACCCCGCCACAGGGGAGCGGTTCTACCGCACGGGCGACCTCGGACGGTACCTCCCCGACGGGACCATCGAGTTCCTGGGCCGGGAGGACGCCCAGGTCAAGATCCGCGGGTACCGCGTCGAACTCGCCGAGGTGGAGGCCGCGGTGCAGGCCCACCCGGCGGTGGCGGCGGGCGCTGTCGTCGTCGACGACTCGGCGGCGGGCGGGCGACGCCTGGCCGCGTTCGTGGAGACGGCACGCAAGGACGGCGCGGCGGCAGGCGCGGCGGGCGGGACGATGCGCCGGGCCGGCGGTGAGCCTGCCGCGACGAGCAGGCGGCGGGCGCGCGCCGCGGCCGCCGACGCCGTACGCGAAGC
>NZ_JBSGBN010000107.1:0-32621 GCF_053601275.1 Streptomyces sp. NPDC004752
ACCGCAACCGGAACCGTACTCGCCAAACGGGTCCCGGCACGCACCGAGATCGGCGACCAACTCTTCACCCTCGGCGTCCCCTTCGACCCCGACAGTGAAGCCACGGCAGATTCGACGGAGACGGTGAGCTGATGAACCAGGTCCACACACCGGGAAGTGAGCCCGTGTCGCCGAGGGCAAAGGCCGCTCGGACAGACGGGCTGTCCCTCCGCATCGCGAACTGGAACGTGCACTGGATGCACGACGACCACCTGGGCCGCGAGCGCAGGCTCGTCGAGGAACTCGGCCGGTACGACTTCGACGTGATCTGCCTTCAGGAGTCCTGGACCGAGAGCGAGGACAGCCAGGCCGAGCGTTTCGCCGCCGAACTCGGGTACGCGTACTACGCCTACCTGCCCGTGCGGTGGCTCGGTGAGCGCAGTCAGGGCCAGGCCGTGTTGTCCCGCCATCCGATCAGCGAGACACATGCGGTGGAGATACCCGACGAGACGATGCACCGCCGTGGTTGCACCGCCGTCGTGGAGACCGCGCTCGGGCGGCTGCCCATTCTGTCGGCCGGCCTGTGGGGCAACGTGAAGATCGCCTGGCACCTGCCGGTGATCGCCGACCGGCTGCAGCCGTACCGCACGATCGTCCGACACCTTGAGTCCATCGACAGCGCACTACCGCCGCTCATCGGCGCCGACCTCAACGCGGAACCCGACAGCGGCGAACTCCGCTGGCTGACCGGCGCCGACGCGGGAGCGGCCGGTGATGCGGGCCGCGAACTGTACTTCGTCGACACCGGGCGGCGAGACGAGTCCGCCGGATACACGATCGACACGTCGACCAACCCGCTGGCGACGTTCGCCCCCGGACGCTGGCGAACCGACTACCTGCTCGCCGGTACCGCACCCCGGGACCGTTATTCTTACGGATGGACCGTCGCGCGCTGCGGTCGGCTCGGCGTTGAGCTGGACAGGCCCGCGTCCGACCACTACGGCGTGTGGTCCGAGCTGCGGGCCGCCCCCTTGCCCACAGCGCCGCCCGCCGCCTGGCGGTCGGCCCACGAGCCACCGAGCACGGGAAGGACCCGCCCCCGCACATGAACACCGAACTCTCCTCGCCGCAGAACGAGCGACCGCGGCGTGGGGGCGGTGAACCCCTCCTTGAGGGCGGCCATCAGTTCCTGGACATCCCGGGGTCCAAGTCCATCACCGCACGCGCGCTGTTCCTCGCGGCCGCGGCCCGCGGAACGACCGTGCTGCACAAGCCGCTGGCCTCGGACGACACCCTGGGATTCGCCGAGGGACTCGCCGCACTCGGCTACCGGCTGGAACGCGAGCCGGACCGGTGGACCATCGAGGGCCGCGCGCAGGGGCCGACCGCCGAAGAGGCGGCGGTCTTCTGCCGCGACGGCGCCACCACCGCGCGGTTCCTCCCGGTGCTGGCCGCCGCCGGTCACGGCGTCTTCCGGTTCGACGCGTCCGCCCAGATGCGCCGCCGGCCGCTCGGTCCGCTCACCGGCGCACTGCGCGCCCTCGGTGTCACCCTCGTCCACGAGGAACGCGAGGGCCATCATCCGCTGACCGTGTACGCCGACGGGATCAAGGGAGGGCACGTCACGCTGGACGCCGGACTGTCCTCCCAGTTCCTCACCGCCCTGTTGCTGGTGGGTCCGCTCACCGAGCAAGGGCTCACCATCACCGTGACCGACCTGGTCTCCGCGCCCTACGTCGACATCACCCTGGCGATGATGGAGCGCTTCGGAGTGCGCGTGCACCGTGACGGGGACACCTTCACCGTGCCCGCCCAGCCCTACACGGCCACCGACTACACGATCGAGCCGGACGCCTCCACCGCCAGTTACTTCCTCGCGGCCGCCGCGCTCACCGGTCACAGTGTCACCGTCCCCGGGCTCGGCTCGGACAGCTTGCAGGGCGATCTGCGCTTCGCCGAGGTGCTCGCCCGTATGGGAGCACATGTGGCGCTGGAGGAGGACCGGGTGACCGTCACCGGTGCTCCCGACCGGCCCCTGACCGGCATCACCGTGACCATGCGCGACATCTCCGACACCGTCCCCACGCTCGCCGCCATCGCACCGTTCGCCGAGGGTCCGGTCCGGATCGAGGACGTCTACAACACCCGGATCAAGGAATGCGACCGGCTCGAAGCCTGCGCCGAGAACCTGCGCGCCCTCGGCGCCCCGGTCCAGGTAGGGCGGGACTGGATCGAGATCCATCCGGCCAGGCTGCGCCCGGCACACATCGCCTGCCACGGCGACCACCGCATCGCCATGGCTTTCAGCATCACCGGCCTGCGCACCCCCGGCATCACCCTGGACGATCCCGGATGCGTGAAGAAGACCTTCCCCGGCTTCCATCGCGCGCTGAACGACCTGCGCACCGGCTGGGAGAGGGACCAGTAGCCGCACGCTGAGGGCGGCGCACCGTTGCGGTTCCGGCCAGGAGACCACCTGCCGCGCGCCGGATGAATCCGCTGTTTCGGGAGTCGCCCCTGAATGTCGGTGCCGCCCTCTACGGTGGAGATTCGGAGGCCGCCGAGGTGGTGGCGGAGAGGTCGACAGGACCGGAGAGGGCGACAGGCGTGCGCAGGATTCCACCGGAGATCTTCCGGTTCACGACGGTGGAGCGGTCCGATCTGTACGGGGCGATGCTGGACGCCTTCGGCCTGGCCGGCGAGCACCTGGAGACGGCGCTGGGGCTCGACGCGGTGCGTGCGCGGCTGCGCGGGGTGGGCTGGGCGGCTGCGGTCGAGGACGAGGAACTGCATGACGCGCTCAGAATGCTGGTGCAGTGGGAGCTCCTGGACGTGGTGCACAACCACGCCGAGAACTACCGCACGGCCGAGGAATACGAGCGGCGCAACCTGCAGTACTCGCTGACCCGCCGGGGCGAGGCCGCTCTCGCCGGAGTGCGGCACGCGCTGGAGGCGCTGGCCTCCACCGGGGCACTGCAGACGGCCGTGCTGGAGGCGATCACCGACCGGCTCGACGAGCTGTGCCTGCTGTCCGGCGAACCCGCCTCGGCCGATCGGCGGATCTTCAGCACGCTGCGGGAGTTGGAGGGGCATCTGGAGGCCCTGGTGGAGAACACCAAGGCGTTCAACGGCGAACTGCAGCGGCTGCTGCGCGCCGAGGGCGCGGACCCGGAGGTGTTCCGCGAGGTCAAGGCCGCCACCGTCGCGTATCTGCAGGAGTTCCTGGTCAACCTCGACCGGCGCGGACAGACGGTCGCCGCGGCCGTGGCCCGGGCGGAGGAGCGGGGGACCGCCGTGCTGCGCGAGCGGGCCCTGCGCGGGGCCGAACTACCGCCGGTGGCCGGCGAGGACCCCGCCGCCGACTGGCTGGAGAGCAGGCGAGCACGCTGGGCGGGCCTGCGGGCGTGGTTCCTGCCGGACGACGGGGCGCGGCCCCGGATCGAGCAACTGCACGACATCGCCCGGCGGGCCATCGTCTCCCTCCTCCAGGTTCTGGAGCGGATCAACGAGTCACGGCGCCGCTCCTCCAGTGCCGTGCAGGACTTCCGGGAGCTGGCCCGCTGGTTCGCCGCGGCCCCTGCCGAGGAGGATCTGCACCGGCTGTGGTCGGCGGCCTTCGGGCTCGGTCCCGCGCGCCACGCTCATCTCGCCCATCCCGACCCGGAGTTGATCCCGTCGTCCCAGTCCTGGTCCGAGGCCCCGCCCGTGCAGGTGTCGGCGCTGCTGCGGACCAGCGGTCGCACCGAGCGCTTCACCCGCACGGCCCGGGTGCGGGATGTCGCGGCGGTCAGAGCGGAGCGCGCCGAGCGGGCCCGCGCAGAGCGAGCGGAACTCGCCCGTGCCTGGCGGGTGCTGGAGACGGACGGACCCGTGCGGCTGTCCTCCTTCGGCGCACTGGATCCCGCTGTCTTCGACCGGCTTCTCGACCTGCTCGGCCGGGCCTTGTCCGCCCGGCCGGACGCGGGCGGCCTGCGACGCGCCACGACGGGGGACGGCCGGGCGGAGATCGTGCTGTCGCCGCCTCCCGACCAGCACCGCGCCGTCCTGCGTACCGCGCGGGGCGCACTGGCGGGACCCGACTACGTCGTCCACATCACGGCGGCGGGCAATGCGAGCGCCTTCCCGGGCTTTCGCGCCGAGCGGCGGGAGGCGGCGGGATGAGCACCCTCGCCAACCAACTGGCCGCCGCGGAACGGGAGGAGGTCGCGCGCGCCATCCGCCTCCTGCTGGCCCGCCCCCTGCTCACCGAGGCCGCCGACCCGGTCGGCTTCGAACGGGTACGCCGCCGACGTGAGCCGCTGGCCCAGTGGTTCGACTACACCTGCGGCTGGAGTCTGGTGGTGGAGCCCCGCCGCGGCTACGCCCGCCTCACCAAGGTCCGCGCGGACCCGGACGGCTCCCGCCCGGCCCGCAGGGCGCGTTCCGGCGGAGCCCCGTTCGACCGCCGACGTTACGTTCTGCTGTGTGTGACCGCGGCGGAGTTGCTGTCGATGCCGATGACGACCATCGGCATGCTCGCCGACCGTGTCGTGCAGGCCATGGCGGCCGACCGGGCGACGGCCGCGTTCGACCCGGTCCACCGGCCGGAACGGATGGCGTTCGTCGACGTACTGAAGCTGCTGGAGTCGTACGGCGTGCTGCGCGCGGTGGACGGGACGACCGAGGCGTACGTCGAGTCCACGGAGGCCAAGGTCCTCTACCGCGTGGACACCACGCTGCTGATGCGGCTGCCCGCCGCGCCCGTCGGTGCCTCCCGGCTCGCCGTCCCCCCGGACGAGGTGCCCGCGCGGTTCGAGGAACTCCTCACGGGGCTGATGCGCGAGCGCCGCTACGGTGGCGCGGTCGTCGACGCGACGGCGGACGAGGCGCACAGCGAGACCGCTGCCACGGACGCCCAACGCAACCTGAGACTGCGCCACTCGGTGCTGCGTCGTCTCTTCGACGACCCCGTGCTGTACCGGTCGGACCTCACCGACGACGAACTGGCGTACATCACCTCCCTGACCGGACGCCAGATCCTGCGCCGCTCGGTCGAGCAGGCCGGCTTCCTCCTGGAGGAACGAGCCGAGGGATTCCTGCTCGTGGACCCGGACGGGCTCGCCACCGATGTCCGTTTCCCCGACGACACCTCCACCGCCCGGGTCGCCGCGCTGCTCCTTCTGGAGCCGCTCTGCGCCGCGCCCGCCGGGCTGCTGCCCGAACAGCTCGCCGAGGCCGGAGCCGATCTGCTGCGCCGCTTCCCACGCTGGGCCAAGGCGTACCGGTCCGAGGACGGCGCGGCCCGGCTGTCCGACGACGCGGTAGGCGTCCTGCGCGATGTCGGCCTGGTCCGCCGAGCCGGGGGCCGGGTCCTCGCCTGCCCGGCCGCGTACCGCTATCGGCTGACGGAGACGACGAGCCCGGATCCGGCGGACAAGCCCGGACGGGAGCGGGACGCGAGCCCGCGTGGGACGGCGGGCGCCCCGGCCTCCCGTGACGTCGGCGCAGAAGGAGATCAGCGGTGAGTGTGACAGAGCTTCCCCTTCCGCGGCGGCCGGAGCCCGGTGAGTCGGCCGGGACACCGGCAGCGACCGCGAACGCCGCGCACACCCGCTGGCAGCCGCACCGCGCGGGCATCCTGAATGTCTGGCGCTACTACGACGAGACGTTCACCTTCCACCAGGGCCGCCTGCTCCTGCGCGGCCAGAACGGCTCGGGCAAATCCAAGGCCCTGGAACTGCTCCTGCCCTTCCTCTTCGACGCCAGTCTCCGCCCCAACCGGCTGTCCACGTTCGGCGGTTCGGAACGCACCATGCACTGGAACCTGCTCGGCGAAGGCGCCTCGGGCAAGACCCGCGTCGGGTATGTGTGGATGGAGTTCCGCCGCGTCGGCGACGACGGCACCGCGCGGTGGTTCGGCTGCGGAGCACGTCTACAGGCGAGCGTGCACACCAGCGGGGTGCACGCCGACTACTTCACCACCGGCTCCAGGATCGCCCACCCCGACGGTGTGCTCCTCGTCAACGAGGCCGGGCAGCCACTGACCCGGGCCGCCCTCGCCGAAGCCCTGCGCGACCGCGGCGAGGTGCACGCCTCGGCCAACGACCACCGCACGGCCGTACGACGTGAACTCTTCGCCGGCATGGGGGAACAGCGTTACGAGTCGCTGCTGTCCGCCCTGCTCCAGCTGCGCCAGCCCAAACTGTCCGAACGGCTCGACCCGTCCCTGCTCTCCACCCTGCTGTCCCGCGCTCTGCCCCCGCTCGGCGAAGCCGAGATCGCCGAACTCGCCGAGGGCTTCGAGCGACTGGACCGCCAGCGCGAACACCTCAAGCGGCTCGACGACGAGGTGACGGCGGCCGAGACCATCGCGTCCCGGCAGCGCGCCTACGCGCGACGTGTCCTGCGTGCCGGTTCGGCTGCGCTGATCTCGGCGACCACCGAGCTGGACAACCTCACCAGGGTTGCCCGCCAGAGCGCCGAGCAGCTCGAACAGGTGCTGGGGGAACGCGAGTCGGCAGGGGCCCGGCGTGCGGAACAGGACCTGCGGGCGCACGGCCTGGAGGAGACCGTCGAGGGTCTGCGCGAGAGCGACGCGTACAAACAGGGCGAGGAACTCGACCGACTCCGCCGCCGCACCGAAGACGTGGCAGCCGCCGCCGGGCGGCGGCGTGCCACCGCCCAGGACACTCGGGCCAGGGCGGAGGAGGACCGCAGGCACGCCGATGAGGCCGCGGACCGGGCCCGCACCCTCGACGAGCACGCGCGCGAAGCAGCCGAGGAAGCACGCCGGTCGGCCCGGGCGGCGGGTCTGGAGTCCATCCATCACGAGGCGAAGACCATCCTCGGCGTGGTTCGCGCGGTGCCCCTCCCCGGCGGCACGGGCCGGGCGGCGGGCGGCACTCGGCCCGACGGCTCCGGCACCACACCCTTGGTGGGCGACAACGAGGCCCGACAGGCCCGTCGGCTGCTGCGCGGCGCGGTCACCGCCCGACGGCAGCAGATCACCCTCATCACCGAGGCGATGGACGAGCACCATCGCGCGGTACGCGACCGAAGTGCCGCCGAGGGCCTACTGGACGAGGCCCGGGGCCGGCTCTCGGCGGCGATCGCCCGACGGGACGAGGCATCCGGCGCCTGGGACGACGCCCTCGCCGCGCAGACGGAACGGCTGCTCGCCTGGGCCGAGGACTGCGCGGAACTGCGGATCGCCGACCCCGGGGAACTGGTGGCCACGGCGGCCACCGAGTCCGGGGTGAGAGCGCTGGCCGAAGCCGCCGCACGCCCGCTGGAACAGGAGATCGCCACGGCCGAGGCCACCGCCCGAGCCGCACGAGGGGCCCTGCGGGACGAGCGGAGCCGACATGAGGAGGAGGTACGACGGCTGAGCGGCGAGACCGACCTGCCGCCCCCGCCCCCGCCCACCCGCACCGCCGTCCGCACGGCGACGGCCGGCGCACCGCTGTGGCGGCTGGTCGCCTTCCGCGACGGTGTCCCGCTCCCCGTTCGGGCCGCCGTGGAGGCCGCACTGGAGGCATCGGGCCTACTGGACGCCTGGGTCAGCCCCTACGACGGGATCACCCTGCCGGGCCACGACACCCGCGCCGAGGCGGCCCTGGCCGTGACCGCCCCGGGGCCCAGCCTGCTGGAGGTGCTCAGGCCCGACGAGGACATCCCCGTCCCGGCCGACACCGTGACCCGCATCCTCGCCGGTGTCGCCTACGGCACAACTCTGCCCGGCACTCACCCCGCGGCCGTCTCCGCCGACGGCGCCTGGCGGCTCGCGCTCGCCACCGGGACGTGGAGCAAGCCGGAACCCGCTCACATCGGTGCCCTCGCGCGGCAGCGGGCCCGACAGCGCAGGCTCGGCGAACTGACCGAGCGCATCGGCGAGCTGAACGCCTCCCTCGCCGTACTCGACGACGAGCTGCGCGGCCTCGACGCACGCCGCGCCAGGCTGGACGCCGACCGCGCCGCTCAACCCGACCACCGGGAACTCGACACCCGTCGACATGACGTGGACCGAGCCGAGGAGAGGGTCGCCGCAAGGGACGACGCCGTGCGCGACGCGGCCGCGCACCTGGCCCGGAGCGAGGCCGAGGTGGCGAGCACCCTGCGCCACCTCAGCCGCCGGGCCGCGGAACACGGACTGCCCACCGATCGCGACCGGTTGCGTGAACTCTCCGTCGACATCGACCTGTTCCGGGACACCGCCGACAGCTGGGTGGACGCCCGGCTCACCGCGACCGCCGCCGCCGACCGGGCCCACCAGATCACCGCGCAGGCCGACCGCACGCGCCGGGCCGCCGAGGAACAGGCCGAGGACGCGGCTGCCGTCGAAGCGGAGGCCGCGGGACTGAAGGCGCGCCTGGAGGCGGTGGAGGCCACCGTCGGCGAGGACTACCGACAGGTCGTCGCACGCGTCGCCGAGGCGCGCGCCGAACTGCGCCGCTGCCGCCAGGAGGCCGGTCGGGCAGCCGATCTGCTGGTGCGTCTGGAGGGGCGTATCGGAGGACTGCGGGCCACCAGTGGTCAGGACGCCGAACGACGGGAGCAGGCCGTCGCGACCCGGGACGGCGCGGCGCGACGGTTTCGGCATCTGTGCCTGGTCGGGCTGGCCGAGGACGCCGGCATCGCACCGGAGCTCGACGCCGGCGACGGCACCAAGGCCACCCTGGAGGCGGCCCGCGGCACAGCGGCGCAGTGGCCCGGCATCCCGCACGCCGCACGCAACCTGGGCGACGCCGCGACCCGTCTGTCCGAAGCGGTCCACGAGGCCCGCAGGCGCCTCGGCGCCCGCGTCGACCTGGACCTGGAACCCGACGACGACATCCAGCTCTTCACCGCCACCCTGGACGGCGTACGCGTGGGGGCGACCGGCCTGCTCAGTGCGCTCACCCAGGAGCGCGACCGCAGCCGGGACGACATCACCACCGCCGAGCGGCGCCTCTTCGACCAGATCCTCACCGGCGACATCCGCCGTCACCTCGCGGCGCGCATCCGTCAGGCAGGCGAACTCGTCGACCGGATGAACGGGCACCTGGAGCGGGTCCGTACCGCCTCGAACGTCGCCGTCCAGCTCGTCTGGGACGTCCGCCCGGATCTCCCGGACAGCACCCGCACCGCTCGCCAGCTGCTGCTCAAGGACCCCGGCCGGGTCACCGAGGCCGACCGGGAGGCCCTGCACGCCTTCTTCCGCGCCCGTATCGAGGAGGCCAAGGGCAGCGACACGGCCGCGAGTTGGGAGGAACAGCTCGGCGAGGTGCTGGACTACACCGCCTGGCATCGCTTCACCGTCCGCCTCGACCGGGCGAACGGGACCGGCTGGCAGCCGCTGACCAAGAAGCTGCACGGTGCGCTCTCCGGCGGAGAGAAGGCCATTGCACTGCACCTGCCGCTGTTCGCCGCCGTCGCCGCGCACTACGAGGCCGTGCCCCTCGCGCCCCGGCCGATCCTTCTGGACGAGGTTTTCGTCGGCGTCGACACCGTCAACCGGGGTCAGGTCTTCGCCCTGCTCACCGCACTCGACCTGGATCTCATGGTCACCTCCGACCACGAGTGGTGCACCTACGGCGAGCTGCCCGGCATCGCGGTGCACCAACTCCTCACCGACGGGGCGGACGACGCGGTCACCAGCGCCCGCTTCGTCTGGAACGGCACCGACCTGGAGGCGGGATGACCCACCCTGAACCGGGCCGGGTCGCACACACCCTGCGCCGCCCCGAACTCCGCGCGCTCTGGGTCACGGTCCACGACCGCCTTTCCTCCGGCCGCCCCGTCGCCCGGGTGCGTCTCGGACCGCTCGACGCCGCCCAACGCGAGGCCCTCGCCGACCTCCTCGGCCTGGACCGGCTGCCCGACCCCCGCCCCTCCGTCCCCCTGGCCCGCCTGGAAGAGGCCGTCACCGAACTGTGCGGCCGCACGGTCCGCGAAACCGTCACCGAACTCGTCGGCCCCCTCGGTGACCGCGCGGGCCAACGGCGCCGCCAGGAAGGCGAACGCGCCGAGCTGTGGGCCTGGTTGGCCCACCACGACACCGTGCGGGCCCAGCCCGCACTCTCCGACTGGGTCGCCTCCTGCCGAGCCGCCGGCCTGGTCGGCGGCTCACCGGAACGCACCCGATCCCTGCTCACCGACGTGCTCACCGTGCTCGCGGAGCTGCCCGCCCAGGCCGAGCCACTGCCCGTCTTCGCCGCGCGAGTCCTGAACGGTCATGCGCACGCACTCGACGACGGCACCCCCCTGTCCACGCTCGTTCTGCGCGCCCTCGCGCACCTTTACGACATCGCTCCGCCGCAGTCCGCGGTGGACCGGCGCGCGCTGTGGACCCGCGCCGGTGTCGCCGACGACGACCTGTCCGCCACCGTTCTCGTCGGTGGACTGCGACCGGTCGGCGACGGCCCGCTCGCCCGTGTGGCCCGCGTGGGTACCGAGGCCGGTCAGGCCGTCAGCCTGACGCTCGCCCAACTGCGGGCCCCGGGCCGGTGGACCCTCGCCGCTGACCCCGCACCTGTGGTCCACGCCGTGGAGAACCCCAGCATCCTGGCTCTCGCGGTACGCCGCTTCGGCCCAAACTGTCCGCCGCTCGTGTGCACGTCCGGCTGGCCCAACAGCGCGGCCATCCACCTTCTGCGCCTCCTCGCGGACCAGGGCGCCACCCTCCGCTACCACGGCGACTTCGACGGTGAGGGCATCCGTATCGCCGCGTATCTCCTGGACAAGACGTCGGCCCGTCCCTGGCGCATGACGGCGGCGGACTACCGCGCCGCGGTCGCTCGCACACCGCGCGGCCCTCGGCCCGGCCGACTCACCGAGGCACCCTGGGACCCCGAACTGACCCACGCCATGGCCGAGCACGGCACCGCCGTGGTCGAGGAACTGGTGGCCGACGTCCTGCTGGCGGACCTGGTGCCACAGCACCGCAGCCGCTGAGCCCGGCGACGCCGGACAGTCGGTGCCCAGTCTCGGCACGCCCGGTAACGTCACCGCCGTGAAGGACGTAAGAGTGATGTTGATCGGCGGGACCTCGAACACCGGCAAGTCGACGGTGGCCCGGGCGGTCGCGGACCGCCTCGGGTTCGACTGTCTGTCCACGGACGGGCTGGCGCGGCATCCCGGACGACCGTGGCCGACACCGGAGTGGCAGGTTCCGCGGCATGTCGACGAGCACTACCGATCTCTCACGGTCGACCAGCTCATCACCTCCGTGCTCACCCACTATCAGCGGCTGTGGCCCCGCATCGAGGAACTGATCACGACCCATGCCCTGGCCGCACCGGGCAGCGCGGGCCTTGTGCTGGAGGGGTCCGCGCTGTGGCCGGCGAGTGTCGCGGACCTCGCCGTTCCGCACACGGCCGCTGTGTGGCTCACCGCTGGCGAGGCCGTCCTGTCCGCGCGTATGCACGCGGCCGGCGACTACGGTCGACTGCCCGCCCAGGACCGCTACTTGATCGACAAGTTCCTTGCGCGCACGCTGCGGTACCAGACGCTGATGCTCGACACCGTCACCCGGCTGGGACTGGACCACATCGACACGGGCCCGGACCGGTCTCCCGAGGAGCTTGCCGAGGCGGTTCTCGCGGCAGCGGCGGCACAGGGCACGGTAGGGCGGTCTGCCGCCGGATCATGCTGAACGATCGGCGGAAGCCAGGTAGCGGCCCTGCTCCCGGCCACGCTCGTCGACGGCGCCGCCGCACGGGCTGCCGACCCCGTGCGGCGGCGGCGCGGAGCCGTCCGTGGCACCGCCGATCCGGACCGGGCACGGTGGACAGCCGAGTCGCCGGGGAGGAAGGAGAGCCGGGAACGGCTCACTACTCGTGCGCGCTGATGGTGCGCCCGCCGTCCACCAGCAGGCTCTGGCCGGTGATGAAGGCAGCGTCCTGAGAGGCGAGGAAGGCTACGGTCCCCGCGATGTCCTGCGGAGTGCCGAGCCTGCCCATCGGGGTGTGCGCGATGGTGTTCGCCACCCATTCCGCCGGCACCTGATCCCACAAGGCGGTGGCCACGGCTCCGGGGAGGACGGCGTTGAACCTGATCTTCCCGCCGTACTCGACGGCGAGTTGGCGCACGAAACCGCAGATGCCTGCCTTGGCCGCCGCGTAGGCGGGGAACCCCCGAAAGCCGATGGCGGCATGCACGGACGAGGTGACCACGACTGCCCCATGCCGCGTGGCAAGGAGGGGCACCGCGGCCCGGACACCGTAGAACACCGAGTCGAGGCAGAGCCGAAGCTGCCCGTCCCAGCCGGCGTCGTTCAGTTCGTGTGCGGCTCCGGACAGACTCCGTCCGGCGTTCAGGTGCAGGACATCGAGCCTTCCGGTCCAGGCGCCGAGCTCCGCGGCGACCTCGGCCCACTGGTCGGGACAGGTGACGTCGAGCTGTCGATCCCTGGCCTGTCCTCCCTTGCCGCGGATCTCCTCGGCCACCTCATGGGCACCCTCGGCGTTGACGTCGGTGACCAGAACAGCTGCTCCCTCCGCTGCGAGGCGGTGGGCGGTCGCCGCCCCGATACCGGAGGCAGCCGCGGTGAGCAGGGCCGTGCGGCCGGCGAAGCGTGCCAGTGAGTGAGAGGCCACGGCGTTGTTCCTTCCCGTCTTGCCCAACTGACATGACGTTTCCATTCTCGACCGAACGGCATGACCCGCCACGGTGTCCCACCGGAACCGCGCAGGTGCGAGGGGAGCCGAGTCACGGGGCGACGGCGTCTCCCGCTCCGACGGAGTCATGTACGTGAACCGGCGCGGACGGCTGCTGGTACGACTGACCGTCGAGGAGGGCGAACGCTCCCTCGGCGCCCAGTTTGATCACGGCCCCGCCGGGCCCGAGCGCACAGATGGCCTCGGCGAGTTCCTCGGGTTCACCGGCGCCGGGCACCATGATCCGAGCCTCGTGCGATCCCGCGAAGACCAGGTCGCTGCGGCGCAGCAGCGGCAGCAAAGTGTGCCGGGCCGCTCATCTGTCTCCTGTCCGGGCCGTGTTGCCGCCGACCGTTTCACTGACGGGTCTCAGCTGAACCGACCTGCCCACACACCTGTCGTGGGTGGGTTTCTGTCCTGCCTTTCCGTTCACTTGAGCCCCGAGGTGGCGATGCCGGAGACAAATCCGCGCTGCATGATCAGGAAGAGCAGGAGAACGGGAAGGACGTACATCACCGTGCCGGCCGCGAGGAGGTTGTTGAGGATCTCGCCATGCGGGTTGACATAGCCTCGCGTCAGCTTGACGGCGAGGGTGGTGTGGGTGTCATCCAGGAGCAGGGCGGGCGCGATCCAGTCGCCCCAGGTCCAACTGAAGGAAAGAATCAGGCCGGTGGCGATGACGGGCCAGGACTGGGGCAGGAAAATCCGCCAGAACACGCGGATCTGGCCGCAGCCGTCGATGATCGCGGCCTCCTCCAGTTCCTTGGGCATGTTCGCGAAGAACTGGCGGAACAGAAAGATCAGATAGGGCGTCCCGGACAGGCCCCAGAGCACCCAGGGCACATAGGTGTTCAGCAGGTTGAACTTGCTGAACAGGAGATAGGTGGGGACGAGGGTGATGATGTGCGGCATCATCATCGTCGACAACAGCACTCCGAAGATCAGCCGCTTGCCCGGCGCGTGCAGTCGGGCGAAGCCGAAGCCCGCCCAGGCCGAGGCGAGCGTCGCCAGCACGGCGAACATGGTCGAGATGATCAGCGAATTGCGGGCGTAGCCGAGATAGGGCCAGTGCGTCAGGGCCTGCCGAAAGTTCCCCAGATTCAGATCGTGCGGCCACCAGTGGATGGGCAGTGCACTCATCTCCGAGGGACTCTTGAGCGCGGTGATGAGGAGCCAGCCGAAGGGACTCAGGAAGAGAACGACGAGTCCCACCATCAGCATGTAGGCGGCGGTGCGCCGGGTAAGTGCCACTATGTGTCTCCCAGCGTACGGGGCTTCTTCCCTGCGGGTTCGGGGTCGACCGAGTAGAAGACCGCGCCTCTGCTCAGCTTGAAGACCAGCAAGGTGAGCAGGATGATGATCACGAAGAGTATCCACAGCAGGGCCGACGCATAGCCGTAACGGCTGTTGGAGAAATACTCGTTGAGGACCTTGATGGTGAACAGCTGGTTGCTCCGCGGGACGGACGCCATGCCCTGCGGGGTCACCGTGAGCGAGATGAACAGCGGCGCGAAGCTCTGCAGAGCCGCGATGATTCCGGTGACGACCTGGAAGAACAGCACGGGGGAAAGCAACGGCAAGGTGATCCGGGTGAAGGTCTGCCAGCGGTTGGCCCCGTCCATCCGTGCCGCTTCGAGGACCTCCTTCGGGATGTCCTGCAGTCCCGCCAGAGAGATGATCATGATGTTGCCGACGCCCCACGTGGTCAGCACGATCAACACCCAGCGGGCGTACGGATCCGTCAGCCACGCCACCCCGTTGATGCCGAGGAGGTCCAGGAGCCCGTTGGCCGCGCCGGAGTCGCGATCGAAGATCAACTTGAAGGTGAGGCCGGCACCGACCGGCGGCATCACGGCGGGTAGATACAGCAGAGTGCGATAGACGCCGCGGCCGCGCAGCGGCTGATTCACCAGCACCGCGAGAACGAGTCCTGCCACGATCGTCAGCGGCACGGTGAACGCGGTGAACAGTCCCGTGCGCGCCAGGGAGGCCAGAGTTTCCGGGTCGGTGAACGCCTCCCGGTAATTGTCCAGGCCCACGAACCGGGAACGGGGAGACAGCCCGTCGGAGTTGGTGAAGCTCAACCACAGCGCGTATCCGAGCGGGTAGGCCGTGAGCGCCAGGAAGCCCAGCACCCAGGGACCCGTGAACACATAGAACGCCATCGCTCTTCGAGCGCTCAGGGAGCGGCGTATGCGGGCCGGACGAGTGGGCTCGCCGGCGCCGCTCAGCCGCGCATGGGCCTGCCGCTGCCGACCTGCCGGCCCGGCGAGCTGATGGGTGTCGCTCATCCCAGCGCCTGCTTGCCCTTGGCGATCTGATCGTTCATGAGAGAGTTCAGCTTGTCCGCCACCTTGCCGGCCGAGGTGCCTGCCTCGACCTCCTGCGGCAGTGTCTGGCTGAGCACTGCGTCCAGGGCGGTCACTTGGACATACGGGGTGAACGAGAGCACCGAGAAGTACGGGAGTTCCCGCTGCTGCACCTGGAACGCCTGCTTGTGGAGGCCAGTGTTCTGCGGCATCTGCGAGTGCAGCGACTTCAGGGTGGGGATGCCCCAGCCGCTGCTCGCGCGCTCCTTGGCGGACTGTCCGGCGAAGTACCACTCGAAGAACTTCCAGGCCAGGTCCTTGTTCTTGGACTGCTGGGGGATCCAGTAGCCGGTGGCCCCGAAGCAGGGGCTGACGCGCTTGCCGCCGAACTGCGGCGCGGGCGCGAACCGGGAGACGGCGGCGGCCTTGGCGTCCGCGCCGATCGCCCCGCCGAACCAGTAGCCGTCGCAGGCGATCGCCATCCGCTTGGCCTGGAAGGTGGGCCAGTCCCAGCCGTCCGGGTTGGGATTGACGACGTTCGGACCGATGTCCGCTTTGGTGTACTCCAAGAGCCAGGCCAGCGCCTTGAGCGCCTCTGGCGAAGAGAAGTCGACCGATGCCAGGTCCTCCGCGAACAGGTTGCCGTCGGCCGACGCGGTCATGCCCATGAGCTGGGAGAAGTTTCCCAGTCCGGTGTACTGCAGGCCGTATACCTTGACCTTGCCTAGCCGCCGCCGGGTCAACCGCTTGCCGAGGTCCAGCAACTCGTCGTAGGAGGGCGGCTCGGTCTCGCTCAGGTGGTCCACGCTCGCGGCGTCGAACAAGTCGGTGCGATACCAGAGCATCTGGTCCTGCGAATAGTCCTTGGCCAAGCCGTAGCGGGGGCCCGTGCCCTGCTTCTGGCCGTCGAAACGCCAGACATCGTTGACCGGGTCGAGGTCGGAGGCCGCGAGCGCCTTGCTCTTGGCGAAGTACGGGTCCAAGTCGGTCATCAACCCGCGAGCGGCATAGAACGGTGTCATCAAGGCGCCTGTGCCGCGCACCACGTCCGGCGGGTTCTTGGCTGCCAGCATGGCGTTGAGCTTGACGTCGTCGGACTCCACGAAGTGGATCTTGATGTCCAGCGCCTGCTCCGCGGCCCGGATGGTCTTCTTGTCCAGATCGTTGGGCTTCGACATCACGGTGAGCGTCCCCTGGGAGCTGCCTCCGTCGCCGTTCGATCCGGTATCGCTGACGGACGCGGAGCAGGCGGACAGCGCGGTCGCGCCGAGGGCGGCGCCGGCGGCCACGGAGAGGAAGTGTCTCCTGTCGAGGGGCGTGGTCGAAACGGGCATGCTCGTGGGCCTTTCGTGCGGATGTAGGGCGCAGAGGAACAACGCGCGGTGGTGCGGCGACGCTCTCGCGTACGCGGGTGTCGGCACGGCTGCCGCGAAGCCGGGGTCACGACGGTGACCGCGAGCGCTGCGCCCATGGCGGACGCTTCCTCGCGCACCTCACACGTCGTGGACGACCTTCAGCGGAAAATGGCGTGCAACGGTGTGACCGATTTGATGGAGTCCGCTCGGATTCAACACCCGGGGAAACCGGTTGACTTGAAACTTCGGCGAACGTTAGGTGGCGGCGCCGGAACGTGTCAAGAGGTCGGTTCAAGTGGGTTGTCCAGGGTCGTGGTCGGAGCGCGATCTGGAGCCAAGGGGGGCCAAGGGGGTGTCACACCCCTACCGCCCGTCTGGCCGGTCGGCCACCGAGTCCATCCGTGTACGCCGGCCCGAGCCCGAGGATGACGGTGCGTCATACGGGGTCCCAGGAGCCGATGTCGGGCGATGCCCCCGCGCGCCGGGTCGCGTTGGTGCCCGGCTGCCGATCCCGATCTAGGTCCGTCCGGTCGAGGCGTCCGACGGCCGGGAAAAACGGGTCCGACTATTCGTTGACACCTCTCTGTGACACGCCTAGGTTAACCGCATCGACTGATTCGCTTTATCACCCTGGCTGCCCGGCGGGGCCAGGCTCGGCGCCGCCTTCCGCAATCATGCGATCGGTGTGCGCGACGCCTCGTCCTGACGCCCGCGTCAGACGCCACCTACGCATTCTGCGGCCGGGCGCGGTCCCTCCGGCGGAAAGGTTCCCCATGACGGTGCAGGAGACGGATGCCCTGGTGGCCGACGGCGGTGTCACCGCTGCTCAATCCCGGCCGCCGTCACCCCGTAGATCCGGGCCGAGTTCAGCAACCTGGAGCACCACGTAGGTGTCCGGGGCACTGGGTCCCGCGGCGGGTGGAGACCCTGTCTCGGGTGAACATCTCGGCTGAACACATCGCCCTGGGCTTCCGGCTCGATCGGCCCGAGCACATCAGAACTGCACGCCGGTACTCGATCGGCCCGAGCACATCACAACTGCACGCCGGTACTCGATCGGCCCGAGCACATCACAACTGCACGCCGGTACTCGATCGGCCCGAGCACATCACAACTGCACGCCCGTACTCGATCGGTCCGAACACCTCAGAACTGCACGCCGGTAAACGCACTGGCGTCCCTCCACACCGACGCAGCCGCCGGTCGAACCCGCCAGTGAGGCGCCCCTACTACCCCTCCGCATGGAAGGCATGCTGCCATGACGGCATCCGCACGCCCGTCCCGCCGTACGTTCCTCGCCGCCGGCTCCCTGGCCGCGGCCGCCCTGATCTCCCTGGGCACCGGGCCGGCCGCCGCGGCGGCCGGCACCACCTACTACGTCGATCCCGCAAGCGGGAGTGACAACAACGCCGGCACCTCGGAAGGTACGGCATGGCGAACACTGACCAAGGTCAACACCGTCACCTTCGCCCCGGGCGACCGCATCCTCCTCAAGGCCGGGTCGATCTTCACCGACCAGTGCCTCGACCTCAAGGGCAACGGCACGGCTGCCGCGCCGATCGCCGTCGACCAGTACGGCACCGGTGTGCGACCAGTGATCAACTTCGGCAACACCGCCGTGGACGGTGAAGGCTTCGGCGTCCGTCTGAAGAACGTCTCCTACTGGGACGTGGCCAACCTGGAGATCACCAGCGGTCAGTTCGCCACGGATATGCGCCGGCACGGCGTACTCGTGGTGGGAGAGGGCAGCGGCGCCGGGGCATTCGCCCACATCCACCTCTCCAACCTGTACATCCACGACATCTTCGGCACCGACCGGCGCACCGGCGGCATCAACTTCCATGCCCGCGGTTCCCACACCGATCCGGAAAGCACCTGGTCGGACGTACTCATCGACGGCAACACCGTCAGCAATGTCGCCGACACCGGCATCCAGACCATGACGGACGCGTTCTTCAACTCCTCCTGGACGCACCCCGGGTTCACCGGTGTCATCATCCGCAACAACTACGTCGAGAAGATCCACCGGGACGGCATCCTGGTCCGCAGTGCGCGCGGTCCGCTCGTCGAGCACAACACCACCAGCAAGATAGGCGGTTCGACGACGGCGGGCTCGGCGGTCCTGGCGTACCTCGACCCCACCAGCTTCATCGGCGGTCAGTGGTCCTACTACTGCACCGATGGCGTCTTCCAGTACAACGAGGCGTTCGAGACCAAACGCCTCGGCGGCGACGGCCAGCCGTGGAACTTCGACCAGATGGTCTCCCGCAGCGTGTATCAGTACAACTACAGCCACAACAACGACGGCGGCACCCTGCTGGCCATGGAGACCAGCAACGAGAACACGTTCCGCTACAACATCTCGCAGGACGACCTGGACCTCTCCAACGGCACCTTCCACGTCCTGAGCACGGGCAAGCTCTACGCCTACAACAATGTGATCTACCGCTCGCAAACGCAGAACACCCCGTTGACCGGCGCCGCCGACGGAACCACCGGCATGGCGTACTACACCAACAACATCTTCTACAACCACGGCACCGGCGGCTACACCAGCAGCGGTAACGCCACCTACAGCCACAATCTGTTCTACGGCGCCAACAGCGACCAGGCCCCCGACCCGTTCCGGCTCACCGGCGACCCGATGTTCATCAGCCCGGGCACCGCCACCGGCCGCGCCACCGCCGACGGCTACAAGCTCAAGTCCGGCTCACCGGCGATCGGTTCGGGCATCGCCGTCAGCGACAACGGCGGCAAGGACTTCTTCGGCGGCACTCTCTACCGGGGCGCACCGGACCGCGGCGCTCACGAGACGGCCGGCACCGCACCCACCGTCCTGTTCAGCGACGACTTCGAAGACGGCAATGCGCAAGGCTGGGTCACCTCCGGCGGCACCTGGAGTGTGATCACCGACAGCACCCACGTATACGACCAGAGCGGCACCAGCGGCGAGATCCTCGCCGGCGCCGGCAGCGACAAGTGGGCCGACTACACCTTGAGTGCCCGGGTGAAACTTGTCAGCACCGGGGGGAACGTCGGTGTGCTGTTCCGCTACATCGACGCGTCCAACTTCTATATGTTCCGGCTCAACGACACCACCGACGCCGTCGAGCTCCACAAGCGCATCGCCGGCACTCTCACTCTGGTCGCTTCGACGCCGCTGGCCGTCGTACCGGGCCAGTTCACCACCCTCAAGACCACCGTGGTCGGCAATACGATCACTGGGTATGTCGACGGCGTCCAGCGCATCTCCTGGACCAACCCGGCCACCGAGCTGACCACCGGGAAGATCGGGCTGCGCATGCACGGCACTGCCGCGCGGTTCGACGACATCGTGGTCACCTCGTGACGGCAGCCGCCGCTTACCGGGACGGCACCGGCACACCCGAGCCCGAGCCGGGCTCGGGGCCCGACCTGCGCACGGTCGCGACGGTGAGCGGAGAACCGGTCGCCGTCGCTGAGCTGCGTGCCCGCATGGTCGTACACCGCGCAGAGGTGGCCGCCCGCTTTCCGGGCGACCCCAATGCCCCGGGCTTCTGGACCCGTCCTGCCACCGTGGAGACCCCGCTGGGGACGCTGCGGCGACAGGCCCTCGATGAGCTGATCGGCATCAAGGTCCAGCAGGTGCTCGCGCGCGAGGCCGGCATCCTCACAGAGATCGGCTACCCGACGTTTCTACGTCGGCTCCAGGAGGAGAACGAGCAACGGCGGCGTCATGTCGCCTGCCACGAGCCGATCTTCGGGCCCAAGCAGTACACCGAGCAGTCCTACTTCAGTTACCTGTTCGACCGTATGGTCCTCGACCTCAGAGCGGCTTACGCGACGGGTCGACTCAGCCCGACAGAACCGCAGTTGCGTGCCTGCTATGACCGCATCAGGGACACCCGGTTCCGGCTTGCCGGGTCGGGACACCGAGCCTTCGACGAGGTCAGATCGGCCGTGCTCGTGCTCTGTGTCGAGGAGGCATACGCCGCTCTTGTCGAGGAGCGCATCCATGCGGCCGTGGTGGTACCCGACGCCGATGTCCTGAACGCGGTCGGCCTGGAGTGAGGCGAAGCCGGCGCCGATTTCTATCGGTCGGCGCCGGTTGCCGTATATCTGCCGGTGCGGGTGGCCCACACTTGGGAGCGTTACCAGGCGGCCAGGGAGCCGTCGGCGTTGCGCCACAGGGGGTTGCGCCAGCGATGGCCGCGTTCGGCGGCAGCACGGACGGCCTTCTCGTCGATGACGATGCCGAGGCCCGGTCCCGTCGGGCGGTGGATGAAGCCGTCGCGGACCGTGAAGGGCTCGGTGTCGGCGAGATAGTCGAGCAGGCCGCCGCTGCCGCCGTAGCCGATGCTGAGAGCCTGCTCCTGGATGAGGAAGTTGGGAATGGCGAAGTCGAGTTGCAGGCTGGCGGCCAGTGCGATCGGGCCGAGCGGGCAGTGCGGGGCGACCATGACGTCGTGCACCTCGGCCAGCGCGGCGATCCGCCGGGTCTCGGAGATGCCTCCGGCGTGACTGATGTCGGGCTGTGCCACGGCGATGCCCTCCGACAGCACGGAACGGAAGTCCCATCGCGAGTAGAGCCGTTCGCCGGTGGCGATGGGGATGGAGGTGGACCGCACAACGGCGCCGATGTCGCCGGAGAACTCCGGCAGCACCGGTTCCTCGGCGAACATGGGCAGCAGGTGTTCGAGCAGCGGCAGTACGCGCCGGGACATCGGCCCGCTGAATCGGCCATGGAAGTCGAGCGCGAGATCGCGGTCCGGGCCGATCGCCTCGCGTACGGCGGTGACCCCCTCCACTATCGCGTTGATCGCGCCCGCTGTGGCCAGGGGTTCGATCTGGTCGCACGGGTTGAGTTTGACCGCGGTCATGCCCTTGGCGAGCTGCGCGGCCGCCGACTCGGCGAGGTCCTGCGGGGTGGCTCCGCCGATCCAGCCGTAGATGCGGACCCGGTCGCGTACATGTCCGCCGAGGAGTTGGTGCACCGGGACGCCGTGCGCCTTGCCCGCGATGTCCCACAGCGCCTGGTCGATGCCGGCCAACGCGCTCATGAGTACGGGGCCGCCACGGTAGAAGCCGCCCTTGGCGAGGGTCTGCCAGTGGTCCTCGATCTGTGCGGGGTCCCGCCCCACGAGGTAGTCGAACATCTCCTCGACACAACGGGCGACGGTGTGTGCCTTGCCCTCGACGATGGGCTCGCCCCAGCCGGACACCCCTTCGTCGGTGTCGACACGCAGGAAGAGCCAGCGGGGCTCGACGAGGAAGAGCTCATAACCAGTGATCTTCATCGGGGGACCTCCGGGTCCTGGTACGGGGCCGGCCGGCGGACGGGACACATGTGTCCAAGACCGTGCGGCGGTCAGTCTTGAGCGGGGCCGGGCGGCACCCCACTCATCGGGTGCGGGCGACGTCGATGCGTGACTGCGCCTTGATGCGGACCGCCGTGGCCGCCCGATGGGCCGCCTGAGCGTCGGCATCAGTGACATGGCCGGGCGCCTCTTCCGGGGCCGAGCGGTGAGCGGCGGCGCGGCCCACCCCGGAGTCGACCAGGGCGAACAGGGCCGTACGGCAGCCGACATGTGCCGGTGTCACCGGGGTCATCGCGCGTCCCCGAGGCACGCGGTGGAGGTGGAGCCGCGCATCATGAGGCGCGGCTCGGTCGGCACGACGACGTCCCCCGGTGGTGTGCCCCGGATGGCGGCCACCAGGGCATCCACGCCGGCGGTTCCCAGCTCGTGCAAGGGCATGGCCACGGTCGTCAGAGGCGGATGGAGATGACCGGCGACGGGCAGGTCGTCATTGCCGACCACCGAGACGTCCTCCGGAATCCGCAGGCCGAGGCCGCGGATCGCGCTCATCGCACCGATGGCCTGGGCGAGCGAACTGGTGTAGAGGGCCGTGACCGGTGGACGTCCCGCGTCGGGGCGGAGCAGATCCAGGGCCGCGGACACCCCGCCGTCCTCGGTGAAGTCCCCGGACGCGACCGGGGCGGCGGCGAGGTCCAGCTCCGCGGCGTGCCGCAGGAAGGCATCCTTGCGTGTGTCGCTGGGCGATATGCCGGGCGGGCCCGCGATGTGGCCGACCGCGCGGTGGCCGAGGCCGTGGAGATGGTCGAGCGCCATGACACTGGAGCGGGCCACGTCCATGGTGACGTTCCGGCCCGAACCCTCGACCGACCGGTTCAGGAACACATGCGGGATCCGGCTGCGACCGAGCGTGTCGAGCAGGGGATGACCAGGGCGGGCGGAGGCGACCAGCAGCCCGTCGACCCGGCCCTCCTGAACCAGGTCGTTGAAGGTCTCGTCGGCCTCCTGCCCGGCGAAATCCTCCGCCAGCAGGGAGAGGTAACCCAGCTCACGGGCGCGCTGGTAGGCACCGCGGGCGATGGTGACATACGTGGGGTTGGCGAGGGCGGGGACCAGCAGCGCGAGGGCATGGGTGCTGGCACCGGCCAACGCCCGCGCCCCGGAGTGGGGGCGGTATCCGAGTGCTTCGGCTGCCTCGTGGATGCGCCTTCGGGTCTCCGGCCGGACAGACAGACCACGCGAGCCGGAGAGCACCTTGGACACCGTGGCCTTGGAAACCCCGGCTGCCTGTGCGACATCCACCAGCCTGGCCCTGACGGGAGGTTCAGGCACACATGCCCCTCTCTTGGCCCCACGCGACAAACCGTTCGCTGGTCGGTTGGCGGCGGGCTCTGGCCGTCCCTTGACACGTTCTGTCCCTCGACGTGTTCCGGCGACGCAACCTACCTTCCGCCGAAGGTTCAGTCAACCGGTTTCCTTCACTGCTTGATGTGGGGCATAGTCCAGCAGGCCGGTCATTTCTCCCGTGTGTCATGTCATGGCCCGCTGAAGTCACTGCCAGAAGGTGTGAGGAAGCGCCCTCTTCAAGGGAAAGGTGTGCCATTGACCATCCTGTACGGGGCACACCACGACACGGTTGGCCTGTCCCGCCGTCCATGCCGGGGTGGGCGCGCTCACGGGCAGAGCGTCGCTCCCGCTCGCAGGCCGCAGTCGAGCGTCGACCGCAACGGTGCGTCCTGCGGGGCCGCCAGCAGCCGCAGCAGCAGCCGTACCGCCTCCTGGCCCATTTCCCGCCGGGGGATGTGGAGTTCGGCGAGATCGGAGACCTGCGGCTGCTCCGGGGTGCCGCTCAGGCCGACCAGCGCGAGATCGCCGGGGACATCCAGCCCGGCGGCGACCGCGGCGCTCCGGATCTCGGCCGCGTCGGTGCTGACCTCCACGACCAGGGCGGTGCTGCCGTGCCGGGCGACCCACTGAAGCAGGGCGGGCACGTCCGGGACCACCACGTCGGAGTCCGTCGGCACGCCGGTGCCGAGGCTGAGCACCGGGGCGTCGTCCTCGCTCAGCCCGAGCCCGCTTCGGCAGGCGCGGAAGCCCGTTCGGCGGCCGGGGACGCATTCGAGGACCTGGTCGTTCTGGACCAGGGCGATTCTGCGGTGACCACGTTCGACGAGAGCACGCACGATCGCCGCCGTGCCGCCCGCGTAGTCGGCGGCCACATAGGACAGATCGACGCCGGGGATCTCGCGGTGGCCGACGAAGACGAAGGGGTAGGACTCGTCGCTCAGCCGGGTCAGTTCCTCGGCGGACTCGTTGGAACCGATGAGCAGCGAGCCGTCGGCGAGTTGGAGGTTGTTGACACCGTCGGCGTAGATCGAACGACGACCGTGTTCGTCCTTGGACCCGGTGACCAGCAGCAGGTTGTACCCGGCTCGCTCGGCCTCCTCCTCGATGCCGATCAGGAACTCGTGAAAGAAGTCCCTGCTCTCCAGGGGGAAGATCGGCTGGTAGGTGAAGACGCCGAGCAGCCGGTTGCTGCCGCGGGCCAGGTTGCGGGCGGCGATGTTCGGCACGTACCCCAGTTCCCGGATGGACTGGCGGACTCTGTCCCGGGTGGCCTCGCTGACCCGGATCGAGCCGTAATCACGGCCGTTGATGACGGAGGAGACGATGCCGGTCGACACCCCGGCGTGCCGGGCCACGTCGGCCTGAGTGGTCTTGCGTCGGCCCGTGCCGCCCGCGTTGCCGCCCCGCCCGGCCCTGCTGCCCATCGCCGCTCCCGATCTCGGTTCCGCCCGGGCGAGGCGCCGGACCGAGGCCGGCGGTCGCTCCCTTCGGCCGGGAAAACCTTCCGACCACTCGTTGACACCCTAATGTAACGCGCCTAGGTTAACCGCATCGCCTGATTCGCTTTATCACGCTGGCTGCCGGTGAGCCGGGCTCGGTGCCGCCTTCCGTGACCCTGCGGGCGGGTCTGCGCGATGCCTCCTCCCAGCACCCGCGTCATCCGCCCGCCCACGCATTCTGCGGACGAGCCCGCCGTGCCCGAAACGGCAACGGACTTCCGTCCAGCACCCACCGAACTCAGTACTCAGGAGCCCGCGCATGCTGCGCCCCGACCAGTCGCACCCCGGATGGGGCCGCATCCCCCGCCCCGCCTATGGCGCCGACTACAACCCCGAGCAGTGGGACAAGGCGACCTGGCACGACGACATCCGCCTGATGCGCGAGGCCGGGGTCAATCTGGTGTCGCTCGGCATCTTCGCCTGGTCCTGGATCGAGCCTCGGCCGGATGTGTTCGACTTCTCGGGGCTCGACGAGATCATGGCCCTGCTGCACGAGGCCGGTATCGCCGTCGACCTGGCCACACCGACCGCCGCGCCCCCGCTGTGGTTTTTCCATGCCCACCCCGAATCACTGCCCGTCACCGCGGACGGACGCTCCCTCGCCCCCGGCTCCCGGCAGGCGTACTGCCCGTCCTCGCCGGCCTACCGGGAACATGCCGCACTGATCACCCGCTGCCTGGCCGAACGCTACGGCGAGCACCCGGCCGTAGTGATGTGGCACGTCAACAACGAATACGGCAACGGCAACGCCCATTGCTGGTGCGACACTTCCGCCGACGCCTTCCGTACCTGGCTGCGCGCCACGTACGGCGACGACCTCGACGCCCTGAACGACCGCTGGGGCACCACCTTCTGGGGCCTGCGCCACAGCGACTGGGACCAGGTGATTCCGCCGCGCACCAGCACGGGCAGCCTCCCGCCGGGCCTGTGGCTGGACTTCTACCGCTTCAGCGACGCCGAGCACCGCGCCTGCTTCCGCGCCGAACGCGACATCCTGCACACCCACTCGCCCGGCCGACCGGTCACCACCAACTTCATGGCCGGCAATCTCCGTTGGGCCGACTACTGGCGCTGGGCCCGCGAGGTGGACATCGTCTCCAACGACCACTACCTCATGGCCGAGGACCCGCACCGCACCGCCGAACTCGCCCTGGCCGCCGACCTGACCCGCGGCCTGGCCGGCGGACGGCCCTGGCTGCTCATGGAGCACTCCACGTCCGCGGTGCAGTGGCAGTCCCGCAACCTCGCCAAGGCGCCGGGCGAAATGGCCCGCAACACCCTGACCCATCTTGCCCGTGGCGCCGACGGCACCTTGTTCTTCCAGTGGCGGCAGTCCGCCTACGGAGTGGAGAAGTGGCACTCGGCGATGGTCCCGCACGGTGGTGAGGACACCCGGATCTGGCGGGAGGCCAAGGACCTCGGCGCTGCCGTGGCCCGTCTCGCCGACCTCCCCGACAGCACCTGCCCTCCCGCCGAGATCGCCCTCCTGTTGGACTACGAGGCCATGTGGGCTCTGGAACTGCCCAATCGGCCCAGCGCCGACATGACCTACCACCCGGTGGTCCGTGCCTGGCACCGCGCCCTGTGGACCGCCGGACTGTCGTGCGACCTGGTCCCGGCCCCCGGCGACCAGCGTCTCCTGCTCGTGCCCTCGCTCTACGCCCTGTCCAGCACCACGGCGCGCCTTCTGGAGGAGTATGTCGCCCGCGGCGGCCACCTGGTCGTCGGTCCCTTCAGCGGCCTCGCCGATCCCGACGACCGTCTCCACCCCGGGCCCTGTCCCGGGGCGCTGCGTGAACTCCTCGGACTGCGGGTCGACGAGTATCTCCCGCTGGCCGCCGGACAGTCCGTCGGCCTGGACGACGGTTCCATCGGTCGGCTGTGGGCCGAGCGTGTCATCCCCGACCCGGGCACCGAGGTGGAGACCCGCTTCACCGACGGACCGGCGCCGGACGGCCCTGCCGTGCTCCGCCGTGGCACCGCCCGCTATCTCGCCACGCGCCCCGACGACGACTCGCTGCTGCGCCTGCTGCCCCGCTGGGCGTCCGAGGCCGGCTGTACCCCTCCCGTCCCGGGATCCGGAGCCGGTGTCGAGGTCACCCGCAGGACCGCACCAGGCGGCGCATCCTGGCTCTTCGCCGTCAACCACACCCAGCACACCGCGCAGCTGCCCGCCACCGGAGTCGACCTCCTGTCCGGCACCCGCTCACCCGGCAAGCTCACGCTTCCCCCGGGCGATGTGGCGGTCGTGCGCGAAGACAACCCGAAGGACCAGCCCTGAGAACCCGCACTTCTCGCACACCTGAAGGAGCAGAACATGGAGGAAGCAAGACAGCACCGGCAGCTCGGCCGCAGGGCACTCATCTCCGGAACGGCAGCCCTCGCCGCTTCGGCCGCCCTGGCCGTCAAGGCGCCCGCGGCACACGCGGCCGAGTTCCTGATCCAGAACTCGTTCACCGACTACGCCACCTTCGAAAAGTCCTGGAACTACCTGTATCCCTGGGGCCCGGACCACAACGGCACCGCCCGGATGGTGGGCAGCTCCACCAACCACAGTCAGATCTACCTCGGCAGCGGTGGCGTGCTGACCCTCAAGGCCAGCCGGATCTCCGGCAACGAGGGCAACAGCACCGTCACTCCGTTTCTGCCGATCCACTACCACTCCGGCACGGTGCACGCGAAACAACGCATCACGGTCACCGATCAGTACCCGAACTGGATCGTGAGCGGCGACTTCCAGGTTCCGTATTCCACCGGAACATGGCCCGCGTTCTGGCTGACCGCGACGAACCCCTGGCCGCCTGAGGCGGACATCATGGAGTACATGGGGGGACCGCAGGTGCATATGAACACCTTCCGTACGGCCACGGACAAGAGTTCCATCACGGTGCCCGTCGCCTCGCCGGGCTCCTGGCACAACTACACCGCCTGGTTGACGAGGACGAACACCACCGACGTCGCGATCCACTACTACCTGGACAACGTCAAGCAGGGGATGCACAACGGCGCGGGTTTCATGGGCAAGCCGATGTATCTCATCTTCGACCTGCAGATGGAGGGGCCCTCTGGTTCTTCCGGCCCGGGCGGCGACACCTACTGCCACGCACGGAACGTGTCCGTCCAACGCTGGTGAATCCATGCCGGCGCTGATCAGTTCGGCCGCGCAGCCGGTCTACGCCTCGTCGTCCAGGGCGTCGGCCGCCTGCGCGGCCAGCGCGGCGCGCTGCCAGTCCTCGACTCCGGCGACGTGGACCGCGGAACGCAGCCGCGCCCGCTCGGGATCGCGGTCGACGAGCGCGCTGTAAATGGCTCGATGTTCGGCGACCGTGCGCAACGAGACGCCTTCAAGGGTCAGCTCGCGCCAGATCCTCACCCGAAGGGTCTGCCCGGACATGTTGGCGATCACACTGCTGAGTACCGGGTTTCCGCACGCCCGGTTGATCAGTGAGTGGAACGCGTGGTCGTTGTCGACCAACCGGACATGGTCCACCGTGGGCGCGCTCGCCAGTTGCTCGGCCTCGTCCAGGAGGCGGGCCAGCTCCTCCAGGTCCGCCGCGCCGATACGCTGGGCGGCCCTCGCGGTGGCCTCGGGTTCCAGCAGCCGTCGTACTTCGAAGAAGTGCAGCACGGCGGAGCCCTGCTGAAGGTCGGCGATGAAGTTCATCGCGTCGAGCAGAAGCTCGGGTTCCAGGCTGGTGACGTAGGTGCCGTCGCCCTGCCGGGTGCGCAGGACGCGCATGGTGGTCAGCGCGCGCACCGCCTCACGGACGGAGCTCTTCGACACCCCGAGTTGTTCCGCGAGCTCGCTCTCGATCGGTAGCTTGTCGCCGGGCCGCAGCTGGCCGTCGGCGATGAGCCGCTTGATCGCCTGCACAGCCCCGTCGATGCGTCCCATCAGTCTCCTGCCTCGCCGGTTCGGGGCAGCATTATGGCAGGTGAGCTGTGTACTCGATCGCCCGACCGGTCAACTTGTCGCGGGCGGACGGTCACCGAAGGACGGGTGTCGGCCGTGGCGAGAGCCGCGCGAAGGATGGGCGATGTCCCGCCTCTGCTTCCAGGCCGGGATCCTGAGCACGAACCAGTTCCGGGAAAATTCACCAGGTGAATATGCCATCTCTGTCCTGGGTTGAAGGGGGTGGAGATCGGGTCGTCCGGGTGTCGTCCGAGAGTCGTCCGGGCCTCAAGATGATCGTACGAGATGTCGGTGACCTGCATATTCTCTTCCCCGAGAGGAAGAGGACAGCTGTGGTAAAGGATGTTTGACCGGGCTATTGACGCCCCTCCGGTGTGAACTTAGCCTCCTTTGAGAGACGCTCATCGGGGTATTGACCGGGTTAATCGGCGGCCCTTGCTGGAGATGCCTTCGCCCGGCCCCGGTTCCACGCCACTCGCGATGCCGACAAGGAGGTCGCCATGGGTGACCCGAACCGAAGAGAGGCACATCAGAGCAGTCCCCTGTCCCGGAGGTGGATGTTAGGAGCCCTGGGCGCGGGAGCCGCGGGTCTGGTGACGGCCGCCGCCGTCCCGGCCGAGGCCCAATCCGCCCCCCTCGCCGCCAAGCGCCCGCGGGCCGGCAAACACGTGCTGCCCCTGTCCGATCCGAACAACCACGCCTGGACGCTCAACCCGGATCTCAGCGATGAGTTCGACGGCACGAGCCTGGACACCACCAAGTGGTACGACCACCACACCTACTGGCAGGGCCGAGCCCCCTCCTACTTCACCCCGAGCGCGCTGACCGTCGGCGGCGGATCGTTGACGATCGCGTTCAACAACCTCAACCACCTGAACAACCCCGCCTTCGACGGGCCCTTCAGCACCGGCGGATCATTCAACGGTTGGATCCCGTACGCGGGCACCCCCAGTGTCGTCTACGACAACCAGATCCTCAGCAACTTCGCGCTCGTGCTGGACGCCTCGACCGGCGTGTACCAGTTCGCCCAGCCGCTGGACGTGGGGCGCGAGTACACCCTGACCGCATACGCGAGGGCCGCCGACGGCGGGAAGGCGCTCCTTGAGGTCAGCGCCTTTGACGACGCCGACACCGTCATCCAGAAGACCACCACCAGCGGCTCGTACGAGATGCTGACGATCAACTTCTCGACACGGGTGCTCGGTTCGGCGAAGGTGGTGCTCGCGAACGCCAACTCCACAGGTTCGGTCCGGTTCACTCTCGTCGCGATGGTCGCCACCGACCCCGCGGTACCGACGGGGAGCTTCTACAGCACTGGCTGTGTCCAGTCCAAGGTCCGCGGCGGCTACGGCTACTACGAGTGCCGTGCCAAGATCGCCAAAGCCTCCCACACCAGCGCGTTCTGGTTCCAGAACCCCAGTCCGTGGCAGGAGGTCGACGTCACCCAGGACATCGGGGCGGCGGTCGCGGACCCGGCGGCAGACCGGAAGATGGACATCGGCTGGACCGACGGCGGCAGCGTAGGCGGCCAGCTCTTCTACGACACCGGCGTCGTCAAGGCCGACGACTTCCACGTCTACGGCTTCGACTGGGCAGCCGACGGACTCAAGATCTACTTCGACGGCACGCAGGTGTGGTCGCTGGCAGCCACCACCTTCGATGACCCGATGTATATGTTCCTCGACTGCGAGGCGTTCCTGTGGAACGGGTTCCCCACCGAAGCCCAACTACCCAGCCAGTACCAGGTCGACTACGTTCGCGCCTGGACCAAGTGACGGCGCCCTCCGACACCGGAAGGGCGTGAACGACGAACGACGGGTCCGCGGTCACCACACGTTGGCACAACGTGTGCGGCGGCGGACCCGTCGGTCCTGCCCGGGCAGCGGCCGGGGGCCCGCTGAACCCTGGGCGGGGTGCGTCAGCCCGTTGGAGCCTGGTGTGTGCGCAGGGCGCCCGGGTCCAGTGGTTCGGTGCGCCAGCGGGCCGTGAAGGTGCTGGTCGAGAGGGTACAGGCGAGGGCCAGGCGGTGGGGTGTTTCGAGGAAGATGATGTCGGCGCGGAGCGTGCCGTCGTCGGTCCAGCCGGCGCTGAGGGCGGTCGGGACGGGGGCGGAAGGGCCGTCGACAAGGGTCCAGTGGGGACCGTCGAAGGAAAGGTCGAGGTGGGTGTCGAGGTGGGTGTCGCCCTCGGTGAGAGTGAGGGTCCAGCCGTGGGCGGCGGGGCTGACGGTGACCGCGGTGAGCGTGGGCTGCTGGGGGCAGTGGCCCGTCTCAGGGGTGAAGCGGGCGCCCGACCAGGCAGCGGGGTCGACGGGGGTGGGTTTGACCGCGAGCGGCGGGAGGGCGAGGCCGGCCAACCGCTCGGCCAGCGCGGAGTCCTCTTCGACCAGGTCGTCCCAGGGGGCGGGGCCGAAGGCGGGGAGGAGATGTTCCCAGACCAGATCGAGCACGTCCTGGAGCGGATCGGTGGCGGTCGTCATGGCGATGACCGCGTCGTGTTCGGGCAGTACCAGGCAGAACTGGCCGTAGGCGCCGTCGCCGCGGTAGCCGTGCCGGGACATCCAGAACTGGAAGCCGTAGCCCTGGCGCCAGTCGGGGCCCCTGGTGGGGTCGTCGTCGGTGGAGATGTGCGGTCGGGTCGCCTGCTCCACCCAGGCGGCGGGCAGCACATGACCGCCCTGCCAGCTGCCGCCGCGCAGATGGAGCAGTCCGAGGCGGGCGATGGCGTCGGTGGTGGCGTACATGCCGCTGAAGCCGAGGTCACGACCGGGCGGGTGCTGGCGCCAGGCGGTGCGGCCGATGCCCAGCGGGTCGAACAAGCGGGGCCGCAGATAGTCGGTGAGCCGCTGCCCGGTGACCCGTTGGACGATCGCGGCCAGAGTGTAGGTGGCGGGCTGGTTGTACGCGAAGACCGTGCCCGGCTCGCGGTCCGGCGGTACCAGCAGAAAGCCGCGGACGAGTTCCCGGGCGTCCAGGGCGCGCGCCCGGTCCAGGGTCTCCGTCTCGTGACCGGTGGCCATCGCCGCCACGTGCCGTACCAGCATGGCCCGGCTGCGAGGATCGGTGATGTCCGCGGCGAACTCCGGGAAGTACGACACCACCGGCTCGTCCAGGCCGAGCAGCCCTTCGCCGACGGCCAGGCCCGCCGCAGCGGACGTGAAGCTCTTGCTGAGCGAGTACAGCAGATGGGGCCGGTGCGCGTCGTACGGTGCCCACCAGCCGGCCGCGGCCACCCGGTCGTGCCGCAGGATCATCAGGCTGTGCGGCTCGATGTCGGGTGCCGTCTCCAGGGCGTCGAGGAAGGCGTGAACCCGGCGCGGGTCCACACCGACGGCCGAGGGGGCGACGATGGGGAGGGGGCGGGTGCTCATCGGGTGCAACCTTTCGAAACAGAACGCGGCCGCGTTCCGACTGACGATCCCTGGCTTCTTTGTCTCCCTACAAGGCCACCCTATGGGGTTCCTTGTCCAGGAGTTGCAGGACCGCAGAGGTCGTTGGCGGTGCGCAGCACCGGTGGGCCGGTCAGCTCTGCGGGGTCCAGATGTGCCGCGGTGCGGACGAAGAAGGAGCGGGTTTCTCCGGCGAGCAGGCTGACGAGCATCTCGTCGGCCTCGGCGTCGGGGGCGAGCCGGTCGGCGAGCACGGCCACGTCGCGGGTGAAGGAGGTGGCGTGCACCTCCACCTGGTAGCCGCCTTCCACGGCGGTGGCGTGTGCGGTGATCCCGTTCGGCTGGTAGGCGAGGTGGAGGTCTTCCAGAAAGGTGTGAATGGCGCGGGCCTCGCCGCTGGTTGCGACGAGGAGTTCGCTCTTCGGGTCGTCGGCGGTGAGCAGCGAGTCGGGCAGGGCGAGGTGGGCCACCGAGCGGGGTGGGACGTCCAGTTCGAGGGTGGCCTTGGCCTTGACGTCGCCATGGAAGGACTGCCGTTCGGCCCGCAGCGCTCCGGTCCACGGAGTGTCGGTGTCGTTGACCGCGATCAGTGCCGAACGCCCGTCGCGGGGCTGGAGGGTGAGCAGCCGTGGCGCGTTCGCGTGTCGCAGGGCGTAGTAGAGGGGTTTGGGCCGGCCGTCGCCGTCGATCGCTGCCCAGGAGGTGACGGGCCAGCAGTCGTTGAGCTGCCAGACGACGGCGCCGGCGGTGCGGGGCCACCAGGAGCGGAAGTGTTCGATGCCGAAGGCGACGGCGCGGGCCTGGTTGAGCTGGGTGGTCCAGTGCCAGTCGGTGAAGTCGGCGGGGCGGGGCAGGTGTGGGGCGTATCCGCGGTCGAGTTTGCCGTTGCCGTCGCCCGCCTTCTGGTGCAGCAGGAAGGCGGG